>NZ_JBFAMR010000042.1:0-67703 GCF_040656595.1 Actinoplanes sp. NPDC049802 | reverse complement strand
CCGGAACGCGGGTTCGTCTCGCCCGGCGACTTCATCCCGGTCGCCGAACGGTCCGGCCTGATCGTGCCGCTCGGCGCGTGGGTGCTGCGCGAGGCCTGCGAGCAGCTGGCCCGCTGGCATGCCGGGCACGGCGACGGCGTGGTCGAGGCGGTGAACGTCAACGTGGCGGTCCGGCAACTGCGCGAGGCCGGTTTCGTCGACGAGGTCGCGTCCGTGCTCTCCCAGACCGGGCTCACCCCGCGCAACCTGATCCTGGAGGTCACCGAGTCGTCGGTGATCGACGGCTGGCAGGTGCAGGAGACTCTCCAGGCGCTGCACGAGATGGGCGTACGCCTCGCGCTCGACGACTTCGGCACCGGACAGTCGTCGCTGAGCCTGCTGCGGGCCTTCCCGGTGGACGTGCTGAAACTGGACAAGTCGTTTGTCGACGGGATCGCCGACGGCGCCGACCGGGGCCGCCTCGCGGTCGCCGCCGCGGTCGCCCAGCTCGCCGAGCACCTCCAGCTCAAAGCGGTGGCCGAAGGCATCGAGAACCAGGAGCAGCTGGAGCGGCTGCGCGACATGGGCTACCGGTACGGGCAGGGCTTCTTCATGGCCCGGCCGCTGCCACCGGACCAGTGCGGCGCGCTGATGGCCGCCGACCCGGTCCGTGCCTGAAACGGACTGGACCTCAAGCGGGGTCCAGGTAATACCGTGCATCCCATGACCGTCGTCACGGGGCATGTCCGAACCTTCTACCAGCTGCTGTTCAACACGCTGCTGGTGTCGGTCATCAACTTCACCGTCTGGTTCGCCGTCACCTTCTGGGTGTACCTCCAGACGAAGTCGGTGTTCGCGACCGGCGTGATCTCCGGCATCTTCCTGGTGCTGACCGCGCTGACCGGCATCTGGTTCGGCAGCCTCGTCGACGGCCACCGCAAGAGGACCGCGTTGCAGGGTTCGGCGCTGGCGTCCCTGACGCTGTACGGCGCCGCCTTCGCGGTCCACCAGGCCGTTCCGGAGGCCGCGTTCCACGACCCGGCCGACGCCCGGCTCTGGGCGTTCGTGCTGCTGCTGATGTTCGGGGTGATCGCCGGCAACATCCGTACCATCGCGCTGCCCACCCTGGTCACCCTGCTCATCGACGCCGACCGCCGGGACCGCGCCAACGGCCTGGTCGGCACCGTCTCCGGCACCAGCTTCCTGGTCACCTCGGTGATCAGCGGCGTCCTGGTGGCCTTCGACGGCATGTTCTCGGTGCTGGTGCTGGCCGTGACCGTGCTCGCGCTGTCGCTGGCCCACCTCGCGTTCGTGCGCATCCCGGAACGAGAGCCGGAACACTCCGAGGCCGCGAAACCCGGCGTCGACCTGCGCGGCACCGTCCGGATCATCGCCGGGGTGCCGGGGCTGACCGCCCTCATCCTGTTCAGCACGTTCAACAACTTCCTCGGCGGCGTGTTCATGGCCCTCGCCGACGCCTACGGGCTGTCGCTCGTGTCGGTGCAGACGTGGGGCCTGCTGTGGGGCGTGATCAGCACCGGATTCATCCTCGGCGGGCTGCTGGTGTCGCGTACCGGCCTGGGGTCCCGCCCGGTGCGGCTGCTCCTGCTGCTCAACGTCGCCCTGTGGGTGATCATCGTGGTCTTCCCGATCTGGGCGTCGATCATCCCGATGGCCGTCGGCATGTACCTGTACATGCTGCTCATGCCGTACGCCGAGGCCGCCGAGCAGACCATCCTGCAGCGCGTGGTGCCCTACGAGCGGCAGGGGCGGGTCTTCGGCCTGGCGCAGAGCGTGGAACAGGCCGCCTCCCCGCTGACCGCCTTCCTGATCTCGCCGATCACCCAGTTCGTGTTCATCCCGTTCATGAGCGACGGCGGCGCCGGCGCGGACGCCATCGGATCCTGGTTCGGCACCGGCGCCGACCGCGGCATGGCCCTGGTCTTCATCCTGACCGGCCTGATCGGCGTGGTCGCCACCGTCCTCGCCCTGGCCAGCCGCCCCTACCGGGCACTGAGCCGGCGGGTCGGCGGCGGCACGCCGGCCGCCGAACCCGCCCCGGCGACCACCTGACCGGTTTCCCTCAGCTCCGGCCGCCTCCGGTCGATCGTTCAACCAGGGAGGCAGCCGGGTGGAGAGAGGGAGCCCGTGATCCGTTGGCCGTGTGCGGCGGCGCCCGCCTGGCCCGTCCACGCGGGGTTCCTCGGCCTGTCGGCGGCCGCGGGCACGGCGTACGCGCTGGCCGGCGACGAACCGCGAACCGTCGTCTTCGCGCTGATGACGGCCGTCCCGATCATCACGTACCTGCTCGCCCTCGGCGCCGGGCACCTGACCGACCGCCTCCCGTGGCTGACCGCCACCGCCGGCCTGGGACTCCTGGCCCTCGGCACGGCGTGGTGGCCGGACTGGATCTCCGGGCACCACCTCGGCCGGGCCGAAGGCTCACCCACCGACCTCGTGATGGCCGCCGCCCACCTGCTGTTCCTGATCGGCACGGCGACCGCGCTGCGCCGGCACGGGCAGAACGACCCCGGGGGCCTGCTCGACGCGGCGCTCATCGGCCTCTGCGCCGCCGGCCCGCTCTGGGAATGGCTGATCCGGCCGAACCTGCCGCCGGAAGCCACCGTGCTCGGCGAGGCGCTGCTGCTGTCCGACCTGCTGCTGCTCTCCGCCGTGCTGGGCTGCCTGCTGCGGATCGGTGTCACCGCCCCGAAAGCCCGCGGCCCGATCGCCTGCCTGATGCTCTCCGCCGTGCTCACCCTGGCGTGCGACGTGGTCGCCGTGCTCACCGTGGACGGCGACTACGTCTGGACCGGCGGGATGATGATGATCGCCTACCTGGCCGTCGCGGCCGGACCGGTGCTGCCGACCGGTGGGCACATCACCCAGCCGGCGCCCGCCCCGGCCACCGTCCGGCACCCGCCGCTCGGCTGGCTCGGCGCCGCCCTCTGCGCCAACCCGCTGATCGCCGCGGTCCAGGCCGCCCGGGGTGACGCCCCCGCCAGCGTGGTGCTGCCGGTCAGACGTTGCTGGTGGTGCCGGTGGTGGTGCTGCGGCTGCGGCTGCTCTCCGCGCAGCGGGCCCGGGCCGAACGCACCCTCGCCTACCAGGCCCACCACGACGAACTGACCGGCCTGTACAACCGGCGGCACATCGTCGCCCGGATCGACGAGGAGATGCGGGTCCTGGACAGCGGGCGGCTCGCCGAGGTCACCCTGATGCTGTGTGATCTGGACGGCTTCAAACCGGTCAACGACCGGATGGGCCACCAGGCCGGCGACATGGTGCTCCAGGAGGTCGCCCGGCGGCTCACCGCGGCGGTCCGCGAACAGGACCTGGTCGGCCGGCTCGGCGGCGACGAGTTCGTGCTCCTGCTGCGCGGAGAGTACCCGGCCGGCGGCGTGCCGATCGCCGACCGGATCACCGAGTCGCTGCGGGCGCCGATCGACGTGGCCGGCACGGACGTGCACATCGGGGCCTCGGTCGGCACGGCGGTCGCCCGGGCCGGCGCCGGCCTCGACCGGGAGACCCTGATCGCGCAAGCCGACGCCGCCATGTACGCGGTGAAAGCCCGCCGCCGGGCCGTCCCCGAACCGGTCTGACCGGCCCGGCCGTCACCGGCCGGGCCCGGCCTGTCGACTCGGATCAGGCGCCGACCTCGGGGCGGCCCTCAGCGGCCCACAGGGTGTGGAACGAGCCCGGCTTGTCCACCCGGTGGTAGGTGTGCGCCCCGAAGAAGTCCCGCTGCCCCTGGATCAGGGCGGCCGGCAGGCGCTCGGCGCGCAGGCTGTCGTAGTAGGCCAGCGCCGACGAGAATCCCGGCGCCGGGATGCCCTGCTGGGCGGCGGTCACCGCGACCCGGCGCCACGCGTCCTGCGCGCCGGCCACCGCGTCCTGGAAGTACTGGTCCACGAGCAGCGTCGGCAGCGACGGGTTCTTGTCGTACGCCTGCTTGATGAAGTCCAGGAACTTGGCGCGGATGATGCAGCCGGCCCGCCAGATCTTCGCCATGGCGCCCGGGTCGATGTCCCAGCCGTACTCCTTGCTGGCGGCCTGGATCTGCTGGAACCCCTGCGCGTAGGCGACGATCTTGGAGGCGAACAGGGCCTGCTCGACATCCGCCACCAGGTCACCGGCGTGCGAGCCGGCCGACGCCGACGGGCCGGGCAGACCGGCGCTGACCGCCGCCGCACGTTCGGTCACACCACCGGAGATGGCACGGGCGAACACCGACTCGGCGATCCCGGACACCGGCACACCCAGGTCCAGGGCGGCCTGCACGGTCCAGCGGCCGGTGCCCTTCTGCTCGGCCCGGTCCAGCACGACGTCCACGAACGGCTTGCCGGTGTCCGCGTCGACCTGCTTGAGCACCTCGGCGGTGATCTCGATCAGGTACGAGCCCAGCCGGCCCTCGTTCCACTGCGAGAACACACCGGCGATCTCCTGCGGGGAGAGGCCGCCCACCTGGCGCAGCAGGTCGTACGCCTCCGCGATCAGCTGCATGTCGGCGTACTCGATGCCGTTGTGCACCATCTTCACGAAATGGCCGGCGCCGTCCGGGCCGACGTGCACGCAGCACGGCTCACCGTCCACCTTCGCCGAGATGTCCTCCAGCAGCGGGCCGAGAGCCTCGTACGACTCCTTCGGGCCGCCCGGCATGATGCTCGGGCCGTGCAGGGCGCCCTCCTCGCCACCGGAGACGCCGGCGCCCACGAAGTGCAGGCCCTTCGCCTTCAGCGCGGCCTCACGGCGCCGGGTGTCCGCGTAGTGCGCGTTGCCCGCGTCGATCAGCATGTCGCCCTCCTCCAGCAGCGGGGCGAACTCGTCGATCACGGCGTCGGTGGCCGGGCCGGCCTTCACCATGATGACCACGCGGCGCGGGCGCTCCAGGCTCGCCACGAACTGCTCGGGGGTCTCGGCCGGCAGAAAGTCGCCCTCGTGGCCGAACTCCTCGACGAGTTCCTTGGTGCGGCCGTAGGAGCGGTTGTGCAACGCCACGGTGTGCCCGTGCCGGGCGAAGTTACGGGCCAGGTTGCGGCCCATCACCGCCAGGCCGGTGACTCCGATCTGCGCCTTCTGCGACATCGTTTCTACGTCCTTCCTCGTTACCCGCCCGTTACGGGCCCCGCGGTCATTCTTACGGGATCGGCCGGGCGTTGGTTCGATCACGCCCAGGGCGTCCACGTGGTGAACAGCTCGGTTTCCGCCACGGTGCCGCTGATCGGCCGGGTGCCGCGAACCACGGACCGGTGGCCGCGCCGCCGGTGCTGTTCACTCTCGCGGTGCGCGCCGTTCCGGTCGGCACCGGCGCCGGCGCCGTCCGGTCCGGCGCCCGGACCGGTGCCGGCGACCTGATCCGCCGGGCTGATCAAGCCCGGTACCAGCACAAAGCCGACCGGTTGGCGGCTCGAACGATTGTTGCCGATGCGCGGGCGGGGCGAGCGCGGGGGAGATCGGTGCGGCGGTACGCTTCCTGCCATGCCGATCCGGACCGTGCCGACATCCGGGTCGTCGCCGGTATGAGACGCGGCGAGATCTGGACGATCGGTGACCGCGCCGACCTGCGCTACCGCGTCCTCGTCCTCTCCGGTGACAGCTACAACGAGCGCGGCAACGCGGCGCCGTTCTGCGCCCCGATAGTCCGTCAGCGCGGCGTCACGGAGCTTCCCCCGTACGCGGTGGCCCTCACCGAACAGGACCCGATCACCGGCGTGGTCGTCGTCAACCGCATGCGCCGCCTTCCCGCCTCCACCGGCGCCGAGCGCATCGGCATGGTCACCGGCGCCAGCATGTCCCGTCTCGCCGAGGCGATGCGCGACCTCTTCGAGCTCTGATCCCGCCGCCGTCCGGGCATGCCGCGGCCTCGTCCGCCGTTCGCGGCCCTTCCCGGTACGTCGCGCTCGCGGGTGCGGCGCCGGCCTCGTCTGCCGAGCACGGCCCCTCGCGGTGCGTCGCGCTCGCGGGTGCGGCGCCGGCCTCGTTCGCCGAGCACGGCCCTTTCCGGTACGCCGTGGGACGCCCCCGCAGAGTCCGCCCGTCCCGCCGGGCCACGCGAGCGGCTGCCGAGCCGGGCCCGTGCCGCGCCCGCCGGGCTGAGCTGCTCGCTCACCCTCGCGTGCGGTTCGAGGGCGCCACGGGAAAGGGTGACGGCAGGCTCCGGCCCGGCGGCCGCGTCCTCGGCCGGGACGCCGCGGTGAGACCGCGCGGCTCGGCGGAACGGGCGGATTCGGTGGGGGCGTCCCACGGCGTACCGAAAATCGCTTATGGACCGAACGTCGGACGCTCGTCCGGGTGACCCGCACGACCCGGTGCCAGCCGTGGGCGCCCGCCCGGATGATCGGGGGATGCCGGGGCGCGGTGAGCAGGCGTAAGCAGGAAACCCGGAGCGAGCGGGGAGGTCGCTGTGGGAACGCGGATGATGAGCGGGGCACGGGGTGGGCCCGAGAAGGACGCGATGCCGGCGGCAGGCCCGTTCGCGCCGTGGCTGGCGACCGTGCGGGGGGTGCTGGACTCGTTGCCGGGGATGGCCGCCTTCCTGCTCGCGGAGCTCGACGGCGACGGCCGCCTGACCGATCTGGTGTGGGCGGCGGCCAGCCCGGAGGCGGTGATCTCGGACGGGCGGCCCGGCTCGCAGCTGATCGGGATGCCGATCGGCGACATCCATCCGGCGGTGGTCGCCGAGGATCGCTGGACGTCCTGCCAGCGGGTGCTGGACACCGGTGAGCCGGCTGATCTGGGTGCCGTGCGGATCGGCGACGACGAGTTCACGGTGCGGGCCCGGCGGCTCGGGCCGGGGCTGCTGCTCAGCTGGGAGCGCCGGGACGGCATGGACCGGTTCGACGGCATGGAGCAGCTCGGCAACCTCGGGTGGGGGGAGTGGGACCTGGTCAGCGGCGACATCTACTGGTCGCCGCAGCTGTACCGGATCTACGAGCGCGACCCGCGGCTCGGCCCGCTCGGGGAGGACGAGGCGGAGCGGATCGTGGTCGAGGAGGACCGGCCGTTGCGGGACGCCGCGAAGCAGGCGTTCGAGCGCAACGAGCGGGTCGACGTGATCAACCGGGTGCGGATCGGCGGGCGGATCAAGCATCTGCGGATGGTCGTCGACGCGGTCCGCGACGCCGCCGGCCGGCCGCTGCGGATCTGCGGGATCGTGCAGGACGTCACCGAGCAGCAGCTCAGCGTGGAACGGCTGGCCGAGGTCGAGCGCACCCTGGCCGCCGAGCACGAGCTGGCCGCCCGCCTCCAGCGGATCATCCTGCCGATCCCGGCGGAGCCGATCGACCTGCCCGGGCTGCGGGTGGCGGTGCGCTACCTGCCGGCCGGGCAGGAGACGCTGGTCGGCGGCGACTGGTACCACGCGGCGGCGTTGCGGGACGGCTCGGTGCTGCTGGCGGTCGGCGACGTCGCCGGGCACGGCACCCACGCGGCCACCACGATGGCCCAGCTCCGGCACGCGCTGCGGGCTCTCGCCGTGGTCACCAACGATCCCGGCACCCTTCTGGAACACCTGAACAGGCTGACCTGCGAGCTGGAGGCGGAGACCCCGGAGCTGTCGGCCACCGCGGTGGTGGCCCGCTTCGACCCGGCCCGGGAGGAGCTGGTGTGGGCGCAGGCCGGGCATCCGCCGCCGCTGCTGAGCCGGGGCGGGCACACGGCGCCGCTGGCCCGCCCGCCCGGCCCGATGCTCGGGGTGGTCGACGACGCCCGGTACAGCGACGCGGTGCTGTCCTTCTCACCCGGTGACGTGCTGCTGCTCTACACCGACGGTCTGGTCGAGCACCGGCGGCGCAGCATGGACGTGGGCCTGGAAGCGGTGATCAGCACGGTCGACGACGCGGTGCGGGCCAGCCCGCAGCAGCCGCTCGCCGAGCTGCTGGCCCGGTTGCGGCGCGCCAACCCGGACGACGACACCTGCATCCTGGCGGCCCGGCCCCGGTAGGCATGATCAGGGAATGGAATCCCCAGTCGTCCTGGACGGCGGTGACCGCCGCTGTGTGCTGCTGCTGATCGAGCTGCGGAAGCTGACCACCACGCTGGCCGGCGGGACGGTGATCCACCTGCTGGCCACCGATCCGGCCGCCCCGATCGACCTGCCGGCCTGGTGCCATCTGACCGGGCACGAGTACCTGGGGCCGGTCGAGGGGCACCCCGGTCCGGCGTACGGGGTCCGGGTGACGGCCGGCGCCGCGGCGACCCGAGCCGACCGGCCGTGGCATAAATCGGACGTATAGCCGGGTTCCGGCCGGGTATCCGCCCGGAATGATCCGGTACGGGGATGACGTGGCCTCGATCGCCCGGCCGCTGCGCGATCCGGGGGACCTGGAGATCCTCCTGGAACGGGCGGCCGCCGCGCGGGTCGTGATGATCGGCGAGGCCACCCACGGGACGCACGAGTTCTACCACTGGCGGGCCGAGCTGACGAAGCGGCTGATCGCCGAATGCGGGTTCTCCTTCGTCGCGGTGGAGGGAGACTGGCCGGACTGCGAGCGGGTGAACGCCGCGGTCCGCGACGTGCCCGCCGACCCGCGGTCCGCGCTGATCCGCTACGACCGCTGGCCCACCTGGATGTGGGCCAACGAGGAGACCGTCGATTTCACCCGCTGGCTGCACGGCGTCAACGAGCGGCGGCCGCCGGACGACCGGGCCGGTTTCCACGGGCTGGACGTGTACTCGCTGTGGGAGTCGATGCGGGAGATCCTCACCTGGCTGCGCGAGCACGACCCGGATCTGGTGCCGGCGGCGCTGGACGCGTACCGGTGCTTCGAGCCGTACAACGAGGATCCGAACGCGTACGGCTGGGCCACCCAGTTCGTGCCCACGGGCTGCGAGAGCAAAGTGGTGGCGATGCTGGCCGCGGTCCGCGACCGGGACTTCGGGTTGCGGCAGAACGCCGAGGTGGTGGCCGGCGCGGAGAACTACTACCGGACCATGGTGCGCGGCGGCCCGGAAGCCTGGAACATCCGCGACCGGCACATGGTCCAGACCCTGGACCGGCTGTTGCGCCGTTACGGGCCGGCGTCGAAGGCGGTGGTGTGGGCGCACAACACGCACGTCGGCGACGCCCGGGCCACCGACCAGTCCCAGTACGGCGAGGTCACCCTCGGTCAGTTGGCCCGGGAACGGTTCGGCGACGCGCAGGTGCTGCTCGTCGGTTTCGGCACCTACCGCGGAACGGTGATCGCCGGGTCCGGTTGGGGACAGCCGATGGAGGTCATGGGCGTGCCCCCGGCGCGGCCCGGCTCCCTGGAGGAAGTCTTACACGAGGCCGCCCCGCCGTGCGGGTTGTTCGTTTTCCCGGATGAGGGCACGCGACCGGATCTGCTCACCACCGAGTTGCCGCACCGGGCGATCGGCGTGGTCTACAAACCGGCGCGGGAACGCTGGTCCAATTACGTGCCGACCGTGCTCGGTGAACGTTACGACGCGTTTCTGTGGTTCGGCGAGACGCGGGCGCTGCGGCCGCTGCACACTCTCCGGGTGGACGTGCACGAGCCGGAGACGTACCCCAGCGGTGTCTGATTAACACCATGAAGCGCCGGTTAAATGGATCTTTTGAATTTCGATGGCACATCGTTCTGTTGACGTGTGCCGATGCCCGAAAAGGCACGGACATGTGCCCGTGAATGCTGATCCACGGTGGGGGACAACGGTTTTAGGCTGTGGCCTCCAACGATCATCCATTTCGGATTCAGCAGAGAACGGGGTGCCATGAACAAGATCTCCCGACTCGTCCTCGCCGCGTTGATCGCCGCGTGCGGGGTGGTCGTCGCGACCGCCGGACCGGCGTACGCGACAGTGCCGGGATTCGTGCTCGGCTCGTCCACCGCGAGCCTGCCGCCGAGCTTGTCCGCTCTCGCCACCGGAAAGCGGATCCAGTACGTCACCACCAACGTGGGCGGCGGGCTCACCACCGCGACCGGCCTGGTCCTCACACCACGAGCCAACAAGAAGGACCGGGTCGTGGCCTGGGGGCACGGCACCACCGGGCTGGCCGACACCTGCGCGCCCTCCACCAACCAGGCGGTCTTCTGGGAGGAGGCCCGGATCGCCGTCGCCGAACTGCTCAGCCGCGGATGGACGGTGGCCGCGCCGGACTATCCCGGGCTCGGGACGCCACAGCAGCACCCCTACCTGATCGGGGCCAGCGCCGGCCGGTCGATGATCGACAACGTCCGGGCCGCCCGCAACCTCGACGCCGCCCTCTCCACCCAGTACGTCGTCGACGGCCACTCCCAGGGCGGCTCCGGCTCGCTGTTCGCCAGCCAGCTCGCCCCGTCCTACGACGGCAACCTGGTCCTCAAGGGCGCCGTGGCGATCGCCCCGCTCTCCAACGCGCAGGAGATCATCCCTTACATCCCGGGCAGCCCGGTGCAGGGTTACCTGGTGATGGCCCTCTACGGCGTCGCCGCCGTGGAACCGAGTTTCAAACCCGCCAACGTGCTGGCCGCTCCCGCAGAGGCCAAGCTCGGCGTCCTCCAATCCGGCTGCCTCTACCAGATCCTGGACGCCTACGACGACTTCACCGCCGAGCAGTTGGTCGAGGGCGGCGTCGTACCGGACCCGGTGATCGCCAAGATGGCCTCCTACGAGAACCCGCTACAGACCGCGCCCAGCTCACCGATCCTGCTCGTGCACGGCACCGAGGACGAGGCGGTCCCGTACTTCCTCTCCGAGATGCTGGCCGGGCAGATTCAGGCGTACGGGGTCTCGCTGACCTTCGAGACGATCGAGGGCGGCACCCACGACAGCGCCGTGATCGAGTCCGCCGACCTGGTCGCCGACTGGATCGCCGGCCGGTTCACCTGACGTCCCCGCGGCGGCGCCCGGTGGCTCAGCCCACCGGGCGCTCCGCCACGACCAGCCGGATCGTGGTGCTCATCGCCGGCGGGTCCGGCAGGACCGGGGCGAGCGCGGCGAGCAACTCGGGGCGGCGCTCGCCCGGGACCCGGCGCAGCACGGCCCGGCCGGCGTGCGAGTCCACCCAGGACAGGAAATTCTCCAGGTCGCGGAACTCACTGCGTACCGTGAGCTGGTCGATCCTCGGGACGGCGAAGCCGGCGTCGTCCACCGCCGACCGCAACGTGTCGTCGCTGTCGAACATCGCCGGAAGCCTCTCCTGCGGCGGCGCGTCGACGGCGTGCGCCGCGATGGTCCGCATCGCCTCCCGGTAGCGCGGGTCGAACGCCGCGAAGCAGCTGAACGCCAGCCGGCCACCCGGCCGCAGCAGCCGGTGGTAGGCGCGCAGCGCGGCCTCCGGATCCGGCAGGAAGAACAGCACCTGCCCGAGCGTCACCGCGTCGAACGAGCCCTCCGGGAAGTCCGGCGACTGCCCGTCGCCGACCTGGACGGCGACCTGCGGCAGCCCGGCCGTCGCGGCCCGGGTCAGGGCGACCATGGCCGGGGCCATGTCGATGCCGGTCACCGAGCCGGACTTCCCGGCCGCCGCGGCCGCCGGGAACAGCACCGCCCCGCGCCCACAGCCCACGTCGAGCACCCGCTCGCCGGCCCGGATCCCGGCGGCGGCGACCAGCGCCGACCCCATCGGCCCGAAGAACTCCACGCCGACGCTGTCGTAGTCCGCCGCTGCCGCATCGAAGACGTCATATGCTTTGGTCACCGGTTCAGAATGCATAACGAACGCGCGGATACGGCGCTCGCCCGGCGATCAGCTCGGTGAGTGCCGTCACGTAGGAGCAACCCAATCGGCTTCGGCGGCGACGTCGGCAAACGACGGTGGAGTGAACCGTGTCGCCCTGCCGCGTGCACTTCCTCCACGATCGGGCGTACAGGGATGTTCGCTGCCGCCGGAATGCCGTTGACTCGGCCGGGTTCCCGCAGATCAGCGAACCTTGATCGGAAACTCGCGTGACCCCAATCCCCTGCGGCCCGCCCGCCGTGCCGGCCCGCCGGTCGGCCCTCGCCATCGCGGTCGTCCTGTCGGGCGCCCGCTCGGCTGCCGTCTTGGCCGCCCGGTGACCGTCGGTGTGCTGTCGGCCCTGATCGTGGGCCTGGCCGTCCTGACGGCCGCCCTGCTCCTGGTCACCCTCCCAGCCGTCTCGTCCCGCCGCCGGCCCACCCCGCCGTCCACGCCTGCCTTCGCGCCCCGACCCGCGCCCGCGCCGGCGTTCGGGCCCGCTGCCGCGTCCGTGCCCGGGCCCGCATCCGGGCCTGCCGTGGCGGTTGCACCGTCAGCAGGTGACACGCCGACGTCGGTGCCCGCGATCGCGGCGATGCCCCCGCCGGGGCCCGTGCCGGACGGTTGGCGCGGGCTGTGCGCCGAGGCCGGTCCCGTGTGGGATCCCGAACTGTTCGGCGACCGTGAGCCGGGTGCCGGGCCGGTGGGTGGGACCGTGCCGGATCCGGGACCGTTCGGGTCCCGGGGCTGGATCGTGCCGGATCCGGGACCGTTCGGGTCCCGGGGCTGGATCGTGCTGGACCGGGAGTGGGCGGCGCTGGCCTGGGAGCCCTTCGCCGCGGAGGCCGGGGCCGCACCGGCATCGGGCCTCCCTCGACCGTGATCGCGGTGCCGAGCGGGTGGCCGGGCACCGCGCGGCGGACGCGACCTCGGCGGGCCGTGCGGGTGACCGGCGTGTTCTACGGGACGGGTACCGGGATCAGGTCGGCGAGGAGTTCGGGGAGGCCGGGGGAGAGGTAGACGTGGCCCATGCCCTCGACCACGTGCAGGCGGGCGCCGGGGATGGCCTCGGCCAGGGCCTCGGCGTGGTCGAGGGTGAAGATCGGGTCCTGGTCGCCGTGGATGATCACGGTCGGGACGGTGATCGCCGGCAGTGGCGTGCCCACGACCTTCTCATAGTCCATCAGGTGGTGGTGGGCGGCCGCGGACGGATCGGTGGCCCGCGCCCAGCAGTGTTCGAGCATCGCCCGGGTGGCCGGCTCGTCGAAGGGTCGGACGTCGCCGTTCATCACCCGGAAGAGGGCCACGTCCTTCTCCACGCCAGGCGGGTCGCCCGCCGTGTCGTCCAGATGCCGGCGGAAACGGGCGGTCGGCGGGCTGACCAGGCCCGGGGCGAGCGGGGTGGTGGAGAGCAGGGTCAGCGAACGGATCCGGCCGGGAGCGTGCGCGCCCAGCCACTGCGCGATCATGCCGCCCATCGACCCGCCGACCACGTGGGCGGACGGCAGACCGTAGGCGTCGAGGACGGCCAGGGCGTCGGCGGCCAGGTCGGTCAGGTCGTAGGGATCACGCTCGAAGTCCACGACGGTGGAGAGCCCGGTGTCGCGGTGGTCGTACCGGATCACCTGCACGCCGCGGGCGACGAGCCGGTCCACCATCGCGTCCGGCGTGGTGCAGCCCTGCGCGCAGGCGCCCGCTATCAGCAGAACGGCGGGATCGCCGGGATCCCCGGTTCGTTCGGTCCACAACCGCACCGGTCCTGCATCGACGAAGGCCATGAGGCCAGACTGTAGGCGACGGGGCGGTCCGGGTTGAACCGGATTTCCGTGCTCAGCCCGTACCGGAGATGGGTTTGCGGCGGACGGCCGTGGGAGATCGCCGAAGGGTGAACCGGACGGGGGCCGGCGTGGCGAGGCGCATGTCGGTTGTACCCGTCATCGAGAATCCTGATTCTGGGGATGTTGGTCACAGTTTCTTTGTAGGGCCGGATTGGGCAAGGTGGGGCGCATGCATATCTGGCCGGGCAACCCGTACCCGCTGGGAGCCACCTATGACGGTGGGGGCACCAACTTCGCCGTCTTCTCCGAGGCGGCCACCCGTGTCGAACTGTGCCTGTTCGACGACGACGGCAAGGAGACCCGGATCGAGCTGCCGGAACGGGAGGCGCTGGTCTGGCACGGATACCTGCCCCGGGTGGTGCCCGGGCAGCGGTACGGGTATCGGGTGCACGGGCCTTACGAGCCGTCCCAGGGGTTGCGGTGCAATCCCAGCAAACTGCTTCTCGATCCGTACGCCAAAGCCATCGACGGGGACTATCGGTGGGATCAGGCGCTTTTCTCGTACAATTTTGGGGATTTCGGCTCTTTCAACGATTTTGACTCCGCGCCCTTCTCGCCGCGGTCGGTCGTCATCAATCCCTATTTCGACTGGGGCAACGACCGGCCTCTCAAGATCCCCATGTGGGAGACGGTGATCTACGAGGCGCACGTCAAGGGCATGACGATCCGGCACCCGGACATCCCGGCGGACGTACGCGGCACCTACTCGGGACTCGCGCACCCTGTGATGATCAAGTATTTGAAGAACCTCGGCGTCACGGCCGTCGAGCTCATGCCGGTGCACCAGTTCGTCCACGACAGCGGGCTGATCGAGCGCGGGCTGACCAACTACTGGGGTTACAACACCATCGGGTTCTTCGCCCCGCACAACGGCTACTCGTCGTTCGCCGGCGGTGGCGGGCAGGTGCAGGAGTTCAAGGCCATGGTCAAAGCCCTGCACCAGGCCGGCATCGAGGTGATCCTGGACGTCGTCTACAACCACACGGCCGAAGGCAACCATCTGGGCCCCACGCTGTCGTTTCGGGGCATCGACAACCCGGCCTACTACCGGCTCGTCGAACCGGACAAGCAGTACTACTACGACACCACCGGCACCGGGAACAGCCTCAACGTCCGCCACCACGAGTCCCTGCGGCTGATCATGGACTCGCTGCGGTACTGGGTGACCGAGATGCACGTCGACGGCTTCCGGTTCGACCTGGCCGCCGCGCTGGCCCGCGAGTTCCACGAGGTGGACCGGCTCGCCGCGTTCTTCGACCTGGTCAACCAGGATCCGGTGGTGTCCCAGGTCAAGCTCATCGCCGAGCCGTGGGACGTCGGCGACGGCGGCTACCAGGTCGGCGGCTTCCCACCCAACTGGACCGAATGGAACGGCAAGTACCGCGACTCGGTCCGCGACTTCTGGCGCGGCGAGCCGTCCAGCCTCGGCGAGTTCGCCTCCCGGTTCACCGGCAGCTCCGACCTCTACCAGGACGACGGCCGCCGACCCATCGCGTCGATCAACTTCGTCACCGCGCACGACGGGTTCACCCTGCACGACCTGGTGTCGTACAACGAGAAGCACAACGACGCCAACGGCGAGGGCAACCGGGACGGCGAGAGCCACAACCGGTCCTGGAACTGCGGCGTCGAGGGCGAGAGCGACGACGCCGGTGTCATCGTGCTGCGTGAACGGCAGAAACGGAACTTCCTCGCCACCCTGCTGCTCAGCCAGGGCGTGCCGATGATCGCCCACGGCGACGAGCTCGGCCGCACCCAGCGCGGCAACAACAACGTCTACTGCCAGGACAACGAGATCGCCTGGGTCGACTGGGTGGAAGCCCGCAACGAGGACGTGCTCACCGGCTTCGTCCGGCGGCTGCTCAAACTGCGGGCCGACCACCCGATCTTCCGGCGGCGCCGGTTCTTCACCGGCGAACCGGCCGGTGACTCCAAACTGCCGGACATCGCCTGGCTGCGCCGCGACGGCCAGGTGATGACCGAGTCGGACTGGAACACCCGCAGCGGCATGACCATGACCGTCTTCCTCAACGGGCACGGCATCCCGGAACGCGACGCCCTCGGTGAGGAGATCGTGGACGCCTCGTTCCTGTTGCTGTTCAACCCCCTCGACGAGGACGTGGCGTTCACCCTGCCGGACCGCGACTACGGGCGGACGTGGGAGGTCGCCGCGAACACCGCCGACCCGCTGCTGGCCGCCAAACGCAAGACCGCGCGAGCCGGCGGGAAGTTCAGCGTCACCAGGCACAGCCTCGTCGTGCTGCGTTGCCGGTACTGAGGCTCACGCCTCCACGCAGAACTCGTTGCCCTCGGGGTCGGCCATGACGGTCAGCTCGCCCGGCGTCACCACGGTGGCGCCGAGCCCCGTCAGCCGGGCGACCTCGGCCGCCACGTCCCCGCCCGGTGCGCGCAGGTCGAAGTGCAACCGGTTCTTCGCGGTCTTCGGCTCCGGCACCCGCTGGAACCACAACGTGGGGGCGCCCCAGCCGGGCGCCTTCACGAGCGCCTTGCCGCTGGTCGACTCCCCGTCCAGCTCGCCGCCCAGCGCCCCGGCCCAGAACCGGGCCACCACCAGCGCGTCCGCGCAGTCGAAGGTCAAGCTCTTGACGAATACCATGCGATCTTCTCCCGGACTCGTCGCTGCTCCCGGCGCAGCTGCTCGATCTTTGCGTCGATCTCCTGATCGTGCTCACGCAACAGCGCCGTCCGCTGCTCGGCACCCTCGTCACCCGCCTGCAGCAGCTCGGCGAAGCGCCGCAGACGGGAGATCGGCATGCCGGAGTCACGCAGGCAGCGCAGGAGCCCCAGCCGGGACAGGTCGTCGTCGGAGAAGATCCGGCGGCCACTCGAGTTGCGCTGGATGCCGTGCAGCAACCCGATCTTCTCGTAGTAGCGGATGGTGTCGATGCTGACGCCGAGCCGTTCGGCTGTCTCACCCGGTGTGTAAGGCACGCTTGAGGTTAACCGTTTCACCGCTTTGGCAGCTGTCCCCACTGGTGCCGTGACACCGCCGGATGCTACGCAAAGGCATGGAACGCGTAGCGCGGCCCCGGCTGCACTTCACCCCCCGCACCGGCCAGGTCGGCGACCTCTTCGGCGTCCTCCCGGCCGACGGCCGTTACCAACTCTTCTACGAGCACCTCACCGGCGAGGCGCCGGCCTGGGGCTACGCGGTCTCCGACGACCTCATCCTGTGGACCGAGCAGGCGGTGGCCGCCCCGCCCGGCGGCCCCGGAACGGCCCGCTGCGGCGCGGTGGTGCCCGGACCGGACGGGCCGGTCCTCTTCCACACCCGGCCCGGCGGGGCGGTCTCCCGGGCCGTCGCGGCTCCCGGCTTCACCGCCTGGCTCGACGACCCGGCCGGGCCGCTGATAGCCGGGCCACCCTCCGGCGTCACCGAGATGCGTGACCCCTACGTCTGGTGGGCCGGCAGCGGCTGGCGGATGCTGCTCGGCGCCACGATGCGCGGCGGCGTCGCCACCGTCCTGCAATACCACTCCGCCGACCTCCTGCACTGGAGTTACGACGGGGTGATCGTCTCCCGCGAACAGGTCACCATGGGCTGCCCGCGGCTCTTCCCGCTGGACGGGGCCTGGGTGCTGCTCGTCTCCAGCGGCGACGAGGTCGACTACGCGATCGGTGGCTATGACGGCCTCCACTTCACACCACGCGCCTGGGGTGCCTTCGGACGGGGCCGCCTCGGCCCCACGGTCGCCTTCGTCGACTCCGCCGGCCGCCGCTGCGTGCTCGCCCGCCTCGGCGAGGCCGAAGCCAGCCCCGGGTCGGTCTGGGCGGGCTCGCTCAGCCTTCCCTGGGTCCTCTCGGTACGGCAGGACAGGCTGATCGCCACCCCCCACCCCAACCTGGACCCCTACCTGATCAGCGGCGCGGCCGGGCTGACCGCGGCCGGCGGCGAGGTCCGCGATCACGGCGAGCTGATCCTCACCATGCCGGCCGGCGGCGAGACGGTGCTCTTCGCCGACGCCGACATCGTCGAGGTCGCGGTCGAGGGCGTCAGCGGCCTCGGGGTGGCCCGACGCACCGGCCCGACCGCCTCCGGCGTCCGGTTCGCCCGCTTCGGCACCGCGCCGAAGGAGCTTTGACACGCCCCTGAGGCACCGTCACCGCCGAGCGGGTCCGAGTTTGCCGGAACCCGCCGCGGGCAACGTCTGGGGTATGCCTGGACGTGACGAACTACCCGAGACCCTCAAACGCTCCCCGAAGAAGGCGCAGGACACCTTCGTCAAGACCCACGACTCCGCCGTCGACCAGTACGGCGAGGGCGAGCGCGCCCACCGCACCGCCTTCTCCGCGGTCAAACACTCCTTCGAGAAGGTCGGCGACCACTGGGAGCCGAAAGCGAAGAAGGGGCCGAGTGACGCCAAGGCCGCCGGCGGGCGCGACACCGAAGCCCCGACCGCGGGCGGCGTGGACGCCAACGCCAGCAAGGAACATCTGCTGGGGCTGGCCCGCAAACTGGACATCTCCGGCCGCTCCAAGATGACGAAATCGGAGCTGGTCGAAGCGATCCAGAAAGCCAACGCCCGGGAGACGCGGCGCGCGCGTGGATGACCTGATCCGGTTCGTACGGGCGCAGGAGGGCGTCTTCGACCAGGCTCTCGCCGAGCTGAGGGCCGGCCGGAAACGCACCCACTGGATGTGGTTCGTCTTCCCGCAACTGGCCGGCCTGGGCTCCAGCCCGACCGCCCGCACCTACGCCATAACCGACCTGGGCGAAGCTCGTGACTATCTCGTCCACCCCCTGCTGGGACCGCGGCTGCTCCAGTGCGCCGAAGCGATGCTGGAGCACCGCGGCCGCACCGCCGAAGAGATCCTCGGATATCCCGACGACCTGAAACTGCGCTCGTCGATGACACTCTTCGCCCGCGCCGCCGACGACCCGGAGCTCTTCGAACGGGTGCTCGACCGCTACTACGACGGGCCCGATCAGCGTACGTTGGCGCTCCTCGGCGCACAGTAGGGAAAGCCCCACCCCGGAGGGCTTGTTCTCCTCATTACGCGGGCGGCCGGGCGGGACCAGGATCGCGGTATGAAATTGATCCGGTGGTCGATCAGCCAACACCCCTGTCGAAGTCCGAACTCCTGTGCACGGGCCGCCGAGGTGGAGCCGGGTTGGTGCAGTCGAGTTCAGACCTCTGGCTGGACCGGATTCCTATGCATTAACGTCGATTTGACCCGTGTTTCCTGTGCACGACGGTGAGGATCGGCGATGGACGTCCCAGGTGTGGTGACGGAACGCGGAGTGCTGACTGCGCCTTCGGAGGTGTGGCGGTTGGCGATACGCCGGGCCGAGGTGATCGGCCGGCTGGCCGACGGTGATGCCGTCGGGCATGCGGCGGCGGACGCGGCTGCTGGAGAGCTGGGTATTTCCCGTCGGCAGGTGTACGAGCTGCGGTGGCGGGCCGGATCGGGTGTGGTTGCGTACCCCACAACCACAGTAGGCCGGTGGGGCACCGCTCGGCGGTTTCTCCGCCGGGCGGTGCCCGGAGCGCATCAATCAGGGCGCAGAGAGCGAGTGGCCACCGGCCTTGGGCACGCGCGCTTCGCGTCGCTCATACCGCGTGCGTCGGACCGGCTCCACCTCGTCTTGGGAAAGTAGACCTCGTCTTGGGAAAGTAGTGAGACCGAAATCAGAACGCCAATGACCTCAGCGTCGAGTCCAGCGTGGTGAAGACCGGGTCGGACCCGCTGTCCCAGTCCGGGGTCGGGTCGGGCTGGCCCGGTGCGGGCGCCCAGAGCCACCAGATGTTGTGCCACGGGTCGAGCATCCTGGCGAGGGTCGTCTCGCCGTAGAACGGGATCGGTTGGGTAACGGTGGTGGCGCCGCGCGCTGTGCCCAGGTTCAGCACAGTCGCCACGTCGTGGACCCATACTTGAAGCAGGCCGGGTCTTGATGGCCAGCCGTCGAGGCGGTCGACCACCATGAGGTTGACGGTGCCGAGCCGCAGCTCGGCATGGACGAGTTTGCCGTCCGGCATGGGGGTTCTGGCTTCGATGGTCTCGGCGACACCGAAGACCTCGCTGACGAAGGTGATCAGGCTGGCCGCGTCGTCCACGATCACGAACGGGTTGAGCACGGCGCCACCGGCGGGAACCGACTGCGGCGCGAGCAGGACATCATCGATCATGCCCAGAGCCTCACAGCCAATGCGGTCAGTCCTTGACCGCTTGCGAAACGGCGGCCCGGCCCTCGCAGGAATGACCCATTCCTGCGAGCGGTAGCCGAAGCCACCGCGGCCGGCTCCAACACCCCCGTGCAGACGATCGCGGAATCCGACAACCCCGCCGGTGAGCCGGCCGGGGATGACCGTGACCGGTTCCGTCGTCCGATGACGCGGCCCGGTCTCCGGACCTGCCGGCGGCCGGGCCTGCTTCGCGGGTCAGTGCCAGTAGCGTTCCCCGACCTGCCGGGCCAGCAGTACCGGGCTGCCCAGCCGGGTGGCGAGATCCACGGCATCGATGATCCCGGCCTCGACGCCCGGCGCGGCAGTCTCGTTACGGAACCTCTGCTGGGCGGTCTGCGGCACGATCAGCCGCCATGGCTGATTGCTGTCCGGCGGGCAGGCCGCGGGCCATATCCGCATCACCGCACCGCCGGCGGCCACCACGGCACGCTTCTCCAGGATGTACAGCTGTGTGTGACCCATCGGGACGGCGATCTCGTGCTCCGGGGGCACCTCGACACCGGGCATAGTGCAGGTGAAGCCCCAATTCGTGCCGTAGATCAGCGATGTTTCGTCATGACTCACGTCGAACGCGGGAAGGCCCTCCGAGAACGCCCCGTCGTATGCATACGTCGACAGGTACGGAGGGATGAAGGACGCGGCGTCCGGAGACGTCCACGCCGTGCTGTCGGTGATCCGGCCCAGGTCGAACGTCACCGACCCATGATGGCAGCGGTGCGGTGGTGGGCGCTCGCCGGAGTGCCAGGCGGTCCCGGGTGGTCTCCGGCTGGGCGTGGGTGCTGTCCCGAACGTTCGGAGACAGCGCCCACGACCAGCTGAGAAGGTCTGTCACCTGAGTGCGGGCGCACGCCGGCCAGGCTGAACGGCGCCGGCGGACGGTGCCGGGTGGGACCGGCCGGCCGGAGTCAGCTGGAACAGGTGTTGAGCATGGTCTGGAGTGCGGTCTTCTCGGTCGACTGGAGCCGCAGCGACCAGTGGTACTTCACCGCGATCCACATCTTGGCGTAGGTGCAGCGGTACGAGCTGACCGACGGCTGCCACGTCGACGGGTCCTGGTCGCCCTTCGACTGGTTGACGTTGTCGGTGACGGCGATCAACTGCGGGCGGGTGAGGTCGTTGGCGAAGCTCTGCCGCTTGCTGGTGGTCCAGGCGCTGGCGCCGGAACGCCACGCCTCGGCCAGCGGGACCACGTGGTCGATGTCGACGTCGGACGCCGCGGTCCAGGTGGCGCCGTCGTACGGGGAGTACCACGAACCGGACGTCGCGGCGCACGCCGAGCTGGTGACCACGTTGGCGCCGTCCCGCTTCAGCACTGTCTCGCGGGTGTTGCAGGTGCCGGAGATGGTGATCCAGTGCGGGAAGAGTTCGCGGTCGTAGGTGCCCGCGTTCGCCTCGGCGGCCACGGTCAACGCGCTCAGGTAGGTCTGGGCGGTGGCCTTGGACGGGATGCCGGTGGGGGCGGCCTGGGCGGGGGAGGCCAGCAGACCGATGGTGATCAGGCCGGCGGTGAGGCCGGCAGCCAGGGGACGGGGGAAGAGGCGCATGTTACGGCTCCTTTGTGTCGTCCGAATCGGACGATAGAGATCTACGGGAGCCGAGCGTCGCGAGATGATGACGTTCGTGAATTTCTTGTGGCTGAACATAAAAGATCAAAGCCGAGCCGGAAACATTCCGTTCACAGAGATGACCGGCTGATGATCCGGTTCGGGGACCGCCGGGCCACCGGATCAGCCCGGTGGTCGCGCCACGGCCTGGAGCGGCAGTGCGGTCGCGGGGCACGGACGGGGCGGCCCCGGCTGCGGTCGGGCGCGGCGGCGCCCGTACCGGGAATGGGTGAAGCGCCCGCCCGGCAGAGGCGTGACGGGCGCGCGGCGCGGGCCACCCTCCGGAGATCGCCACTTGGGTGATTCGCCAGGCACGTCCTAGGGTGGGGCGGTGAGACCTCTGCTGGCCGTCGACGCCCCGAGCCTGTATTTCCGTGCCTTTCACGGTATTCCGGAGAAGGCGGCGCAGACCGCGGCCGGTGAGCCGGTGAACGCGATTCGCGGCTTCCTCGACATGCTCGCCCAGCTGATCCGCACCCGCCGGCCGGACCGGCTGGTGTGTGCGCTGGACGCGGACTGGCGGCCGGCGTGGCGGGTGGAGCTGGTGCCGTCGTACAAGAAGCACCGGGTCGCCCACGGTGACGTCGAGGAGGTGCCGGCGTCGCTGGAGCGGCAGATCCCCGTGCTGCTGGAGACGCTCGAGGCGATCGGCATCCCGGCGTTCGGGGTGAAGGGCTACGAGGCCGACGACGTGCTGGGCACACTGGCACACAGCCAGCCCGCCCCGGTCGAGGTGGTCTCCGGCGACCGTGACCTGTTCCAGCTGGTCGACGACGCCCGCGGGACCCGGCTGCTGTATTGCGGGCGGGGCGTGGCCAAGCTCGAGGATGCCGACGAGGCCCTGGTCCGGGCGAAATACGGGGTCGAGGCGCGGTGGTACGCGGACTTCGCCGCGATGCGCGGTGACCCCAGCGACGGTCTGCCGGGCGTGGCCGGCGTCGGCGAGAAGACGGCGGCCCGCTTGATCGAGAGGTACGGCGGAGTCGACCAGATCCTGGCCGCCCTCGACGACCCGGGCGCCGGTTTCGCCCCCGGCGTGCGGACGAGACTGCTCGCCTCCCGTGAGTACCTGGGCCGGGCCCTGCCGGTCTGCCGGGTCGCACTCGACGTGCCGCTGCCCGCCTTCGACGCGGCGTTGCCGAAAGCCCCGCGGGACCCGGAGGCGCTGCTGGCGCTGGCCGACCGGTGGAATCTGGCCGGTTCGGCGAGGCGCCTGGTGGACGCGATGGCGGCGGATCGGTAGCCGGACGGTTGCGACCGGGCGGGCCGTCTCAGGTCGGTCCCGGCGGATCCGATACGGCGAGTCGGCAACCCCGCCGCCTCACGATCGGAGTACGCCTTGTCGACGCGAGCCGTACGCGCGTGCTTCGGCGTCTGGATCCTGGCTCTCGCCGGTGTCTATTACGCCTTCCCCGACAGCCACCTCTACACCTGGGCCGCGCTCGGCTACTCCAGTGCCGCGATGGTGCTGCTGGGCGTCTGGTTGCACCGTCCGGCGCGGCGGCTGCCGTGGTATCTGATCAGTGCCGCGCTGGTCTTCTTCAACACCGGCGACAACTGGTACAACCTGCTGCTGGCGCTCGGCCACGAACCCGGCTTCCCGGGGCTCGCGGACGTCTTCTACCTGCTGGTGTACCCGCTGCTCACGGCCGCTTTCCTGATTTTCGTACGGGACCGCAACGGCGGTGACGCCAACCGGGCGGCGCTGCTGGACGCGCTGGTGCCGACGGTCGGCCTGGGCCTGCTGACCTGGGTGTACTGGATCGCCCCGTTCACCCGGGCCGAGGACATGTCGGTGCTGGAGAAGCTGGTCTCGATCGGCTACCCGCTCGGCGACGTGCTGGTGCTGGCGGTGATCCTGCGGATGCTGACCGGTGAGAACCGCCGGCCGGGCGCGGTCGCCACCCTCGGCGTCGCCATGGTCGGCTTGCTGGTGTCCGATGTCTTCTACGGCCAGTCGCAGCTGAACAGCGCGTGGGCGCTGGGCGGCCCGGTCGATCTGGGCTGGATCGTCTTCTACTCGGCGATGGGGTTCGCCGCGCTGTCGCCGTCCATGCGGTCGTTGTCCGAGCGGAGCGAGCGGTTCGCCGCGGGCATGGGCCGGCACCGGCTGTTCTGGCTGAGCGCGGCCGCGCTGATCGCGCCGGCCGTCCTGGCCGTGGAGTACGCGCAGGGCCGGGACGCGGAGATCGCCCGTTCCGGCGTGGTCGACGCGCCGGTGATCGCGGGCGCCGCGGCCGTGATGTTCCTGCTGGTGCTGGGCCGGGTCGGGGACCTGGCGCGGGCCCAGCGGGCGGCGGTCAGCCGGGAGCGGGCGCTGCGGGAGGCGGGGGATCTGCTGAACGCGGCCGCCACCGAGGAGGACGTGGTCGTCGCGATCCGTGAGGCGGTGGCCCGGCTGATGCCCGCCGGCCAGGCCTACCACCTGCAGTTGCCGAAGCCGGCGCCGGGAACGACGACGGTCGCGGTGTACCTGATGGCGGCGGCCGACCTGCCGGAGGGGGTGAGCTCGGGCGGTTTCCCGCACGCGCTGTACGCCACCCAGCAGCTGCCCGGCGAGCGGATCGGGATCATGGCGATCGGGGCCCGGGACATCGACCTGCAGGTGGTGCGGCCGGCGTTCGAGACGCTGGGCGCGCAGATCGCCGTGGTGCTGGAGCGGATCGCGCTGACCGCCGAGGTGAGCCGCCGGGAGAACGAGGCCTGGTTCCGGACGCTGATCCAGAGCGCGTCCGACGTCATCCTGATCCTCGGCGGCGACGGGGTGATCCGCTACGCCACCCCGTCCGCGGCGAACCTGTTCGGCACCGACCCGACCGGTCTCGTGCTGGCCGACCTGATCGCCATCCAGGACGTCCTGGACCGGCTCCGGTCCGCGGGAGGCGACCTGGACGACGTCGAGCTGACCGCGCTGGGTGTCGGCGGCCGTACCGTCGAGCTCGAGTGCGACCTGCGGGACCTGCTGGACGACCCGACCGTGTGTGGAGTCGTGGTGACGCTGCGGGACGTGACCGCGCGCCGCGGCCTGGAGAGCGACCTCACCCACCAGGCGTTCCACGACGCGCTGACCGGGCTGGCCAACCGGGTGCTGTTCAAGGACCGGCTGGAGCAGGCGTTCTGCGTGGCCGAGCGGGACGGCGCCACCCTCGGCGTGCTCCTCGTCGACCTGGACGACTTCAAGGAGGTCAACGACACGCTCGGGCACGCGGTCGGCGACCAGCTGCTGCTCGCCGTGGCGCGGCGGATCTCGTCGATCATCGGGACCGGCAGCACGGCGGCCCGGATGGGTGGCGACGAGTTCGCGATCCTGGTCGAGCAGAGCGACACCGTCGGCGCCGCGGAGAGCGTGGCGGCCCGGCTGGTGGAGGCGCTGGAGGCGCCGATCGAGGTGTTCGACGCCGCCGGCGGCACGCACATGGTCAGCGGCGCCTCCAGCCTGGGCGTGGCCACCAACCGGGACGCCGAGTCGGCCACCGAGCTGCTGCGGCACGCCGACCTGGCGCTCTACCTGGCC
Source organism: Actinoplanes sp. NPDC049802 (assembly GCF_040656595.1). Lineage (NCBI taxonomy): Bacteria > Bacillati > Actinomycetota > Actinomycetes > Micromonosporales > Micromonosporaceae > Actinoplanes > Actinoplanes sp. NPDC049802. The sequence goes on along the minus strand of NZ_JBFAMR010000042.1, from coordinate 42,924 downwards.
AAGGGCAACGGCAAGGGCGGCTGGCAGCGGTATCAGAGCGACCTGCACACCGCGATGGTGGAACGCTTGGAGATGCGTACGGCCCTGCACGAGGCGATCGAGGAGGAGCAGTTCGTGCTCCAGTACCAGCCGATCGTGGAGCTGGGCGACCAGCGGATCACCGGTGTCGAGGCGCTGGTCCGGTGGCAGCATCCCACCCGGGGTCTGCTCAGCCCGTTCTTCTTCGTGGAGGCGGCCGAGGAGAGCGGTGCGATCGTCGGGATCGGCTCGTGGGTGATGCGCGAGGCGCTGCGGCAGTTCGCCCAGTGGCGGGCGGAGAACCCACAGACCACGCTACGGTACGTCAGCGTCAACGTGTCGGCGCGGCAGTTCCGGACCGCGGACTTCGCCGACCAGGTGCGCCGGGCGCTGGCCGACACCGGGGCGCGGCCGGAGTGGCTGCTGCTGGAGATCACCGAGAGTCTGGTGCTCCGGGACGCCGACAAGGTGCTCGCGGACCTCAAGGGGTTGCGCGCCATGGGCGTACGCATCGCGATCGACGACTTCGGTACCGGCTACTCGTCGCTCAGCTACCTTCGGCAGATGCCGGTGGACGTCCTCAAGCTGGACAAATCGTTCATCGACGACATTGTCACGAGCCGGCAGCAGCACGCGCTGGTCGACGCGATCGTCACCCTGTCGCACAACCTCGATCTCGCGGTCGTCGCGGAGGGCATCGAGGAGGCCGCTCAGCGGGCCGCCCTGGACGCCATGGGCTGCCAGTACGGCCAGGGCTACCACTTCGCCAGGCCGCTGTGGCCGGCCGACATCCCGGAACTCGCCACGATGCCGCCGGTGCGCCAGGAGGCAACCGTATGACGGAACCCGACAGATAAGCGTGCGGGTGGTTAGACGGATATCTACTGGCGCGACCCGCCGGGAAGGGGCAGGGTCGGGGGTGTGCTGAACAACCCCGTGTGGGCCGCCCTCACCGGGCCGCAGGCGTGTTTCGCCGAGGCCGCGGGCAACGCCGCCCGATTCCTGCCCGAGATCGCCCCGTTCGCCGCGCTGAGCGACCCAGCCGACCCGGCCGCCTGGCGCGATCTGGCGACGATCACCGACTACGCCCTTCTGACCGGACCGTCGATCACCCCGCGCGCGGGGTGGGAGCAGGACCGGGTGACCCCGGGCGTGCAGATGATCGGCCAGAGCATGTCCGGCGTCGAGGATCCGGAGGCTGTCGTCCTCACCGAGAAGGACGTGCCCGAGATGCTCGACCTGGTCGCTCGCGCCGAGCCCGGCCCGTTCCTCAAACGCACCGTCGACATGGGCCGCTACCTCGGCATCCGTGACTCCGGCGGCCGCCTCATCGCGATGGCGGGCGAGCGGTTCCGGCTGCCGGGATGGACCGAGGTGAGCGCGGTCTGCACGGATCCGGAGTTCCGTGGCAAGGGCCTCGGCGCCCGGCTCACGCTCGCGGTGGCGGCCGGCATCCTGGCCCGCGGCGAGCTGCCGTTCCTGCACGCGGTGCACGACAACGAGAACGCGATCCGCCTCTACGGCCGTCTCGGCTTCACGCACAGCGCCGACGTGGTGTTCGCCTCGTTCAGGTACACCGGACCCAGCTGAGCCCGGCGAAGGCCGGCCGTGGCCGGCCTTCCACCACCGTCCTCCACGAAGACCGGCGCCGTCGCGCTGCCCGTGTGGATCCTCCCGGCCCGGCTTCTCAAGTCGGTCCGTGCGGGACCGATCAACACCGCGTCCAGTAACGGGTGGAGGAGGCGGCGTGATGCGAACTCGGAGCCGACATGTGCCGCCGTCGCGGCACCGGCGCCCGGCCCGTGGCCTGCCCCCGGTCTACGCCGGCCTGGGCCTGCTCTACGCCGTGATCCTGGTGCTGTCCGGTTTCAACCTGGTCGACGACTTCGCGTGGTACGGGCAGGCCGCCCAGGGCGCCCGGTTCGCGTTCGGGGTGTTCGGTGTAGTCGCCGCGGTGCGCGCGGCCCGGATGCCGGCCCTGCCGCCGCGGCTGCGGCAGGCGTGGGGCGCGGTCGCCGCCTGCTTCGCCACGCTGGTGGTCACCGTGCCGCTGCTGGTCCTCTTCGACGAGGGCGTCTCGTCCAGTTGGGACGACGCGACGCACGTGGTGTTCGTGGTGGCGCTGCTCATCGCGTTGCAGCGGTTCCCGCTCGCCCCGACCGGTGGCCGTGAGCGGCTGAAGACCGCGATCGACGCCGCGACCGTGATGGTCGGCGGTTCGGTGGTGTTCTGGTTCACCGCGATCGGCCCGATGGTCGACCGGCGCCACGGGTTCTCCCCGGAGATCCTGGTCAGCGCCGCCGTCTACCCGATCGGCGACCTGCTGTTGCTGTTCAGCGTGGCCCGGGCCCTGCTGCGCGGCGCCGACGAGACCGCGCAGCGACCGTTGCGCCTGCTCACCGCCGGCACGCTGGTGCTGCTGGTCGGCGACGCGACGCACGCCTACCTGAGCGGCCACGACGGCACCGAGATGCCCGCTTCCTGGCAGTTCGTAGCCTGGATCACCGCGGACGCCCTGCTCGCGGCGGCCGCCGTGTCGCAGCGCCGGGCCGGGTTCGCCGCCGCCACCGAGCCGCGCCGCGTCCTCGGCGTGGGCCGCTACCTGCCGTTCTTCGCGGTCGCCGTGGCCCAGCTGCTGATGCTGGCCCAGGCCGGCAACGACCGCGCCTTCTTCCCGTGGGGCGGCCTCGCCCTCGGCGGCGCGGCGCTCAGCGTGCTCGTGCTGTACCGGCAGACGCTGGTCCAGCGGGAGAGCGACGAGCGGGCCCTCACCGACGGTCTCACCGGGCTGGCCAACCGGACCATGTTCCGGCAGACGTCGTACCGGGCCCTGGCCCGTGGGCGGCGGATGAGCATCCTGGTCATCGACATGAACGGGTTCAAGGAGATCAACGACACGCTCGGGCACAAGTCCGGCGACCGGGTGCTGGTCGAATTCGCCGAGGTGCTGCGCCGATGCGTGGCACCGCCGAACCTGCCGGTCCGGCTCGGCGGCGACGAGTTCGCGGTGGTGCTGCCGGACGTCGCCCGCCCCGAGGACGCGTACGAGGTGGCCGGGCGGATCGCCGCCGCCCTCGGCCCGATCGTCGTCGACGGCCGCCTGATCACCCTGGCGGCCAGCATCGGTGTGGCGGTCACCGAGCCCGGCCGGCTCACCCACGACGAGATCGTGCACCGCGCCGACCTGGCGATGTACCGGGCCAAGTCCCTCGGCCCGGACACCCGCTGGGCCATCTGGCAGGAATCGCTCGAACCGGCCACCCCGGCCGCCCCCGTGCCGGTCGCCGCTTGAGAAGGCCGGTCCCCGCCTGAAAGGTCGGCGGGGACCACCTGTCACTCGTTGTGCAGGACCCGGGCGATCGGCAGCCGGGCCGCCGAACGGGCCGGCAGCAGCGCGCCCAGCACCGCGATGAGCACCCCGCTGAGCACCAGAAGGGTGAGCGTCGCCGGATCCCAGACCCGCATCACCGACCCGGGCAGGGTCACCTTGGCCGCCTCCGCGGCCATGGGCACCACCAGCCGGTGAGTGATCATGCCGACGGGGATGCCGACCAGGCCGCCGATCACACCGATCGCCACCATCGAGCTGACCAGCATCGTCATCACCTGCCGCGGGGTCATCCCGATCGACTTGAGCATCCCCAGGTCGCGGCGCTGCTCGCGGACGTTCAGCGCGACCGTGTTGAGCACGCCGACGGCCGCCACCGCGGCCAGCAGCAGCGCCAGCACCGTGGAGAAACCGGTGACGATCACGGTCAGCTCGTCGCCGCCGGTGTTGTTCCAGGGTGCCAGCCCGGGATCGGCCTGCCGCACGGACGCCACGAACCCGGCCGGGTCGACGCCGTCGGTGAGCTCCACCATGTAGTAGTAGTCGGACGGGGCGGCCCCCGGCAGCTCCCGCCACTGCGCGAAGACCCCTCCGCCCGGACCGGGCAGGCCCATCACGGTGGATCCGACGATGGTGACGGTCATCCGTTCGGCGCCGAGCTCGAGGCGCATGGTGTCGCCGACTTCCAGGCCACGCCAGTTCAGCAGCTCAGCGGTCGCCACCACCTCGTCCGGCCCGGCCGTCCAGCGGCCCTCGAGGAGCTGGTCCTCGTACCCGAGCGTGGCCACCTCCTCGCGGGCGAAGCTGACCGGGACCGGTTCGCTGTCGCCGAGCAGCGAGTACTGCCGGGTGACCGCGACCGCCACCGTTTCCGCGCCGGGCAGGCCGCGCAGCAGCGTCTCCACCTCCGCGGGGGTGCGCTCGGTCACCGCGTCGGGCACGGCCGGATCGGGGGAGAGGATGCGGACCCCGACCTGCCCGCCGGTCTCCGCTTCGAGCGCGGCGACCCGCAGGATCGAGTCGGAGAGACCGGTCGCGAACGTCACCGTGACCACGCCGAGCAGCAGCGAAGCCATGGTCAGGGCGGTCCGGGCAGGGCGGGCGAACGGCAGGCCCAGGCCCAGGCTGACCGAGCGCGGCAGACGGGTGCCGCCGAGGGTCCGCTGGACGCGCAGCCCGCGGCCCCGGCGCGGCATGCTGCCGGCGCTGATCGCGGCGGCCGCGGAGAGCCGGTGGGCGCGCCGGGCGGGCAGGAACGCGGCCAGCAACACCACGGCGGGTACGCCGAGCAGCCCGGCCGACCACACCCAGGGCCGCACCCCGGCGTCCTCCCCGAAGCCCATGCCGCGGAACGTGTCCACCAGCAGCGGGTTCGCGCCCACCACGCCGAGCACGGTGCCGAGCATCGCGCCCACCGTCGCCGGCACCGTCACCATGGTCAGATAGACCGCGACCACCTGGCGCGGCGTGAACCCGATCGACTTGAGCACGCCGATGTGCCGGAACCCGGAGACCACCGCCCCACTGACCACGTTGACCACGATGATCACCGCGACCAGCAGGCCCAGTACGCCGAAGGTGCCGAGGAACGGCAGGTAGACCCCGGCGGTCTCGGCCGCCTCCTCCTTGATCACGAGGTAGGGCTGCGTCGCGAGCAGCGCGTCTCCGGGAAGCCCCGCGGTCACCCCGGCCATCCGCTGATCGATCGCCGCCCGGGTCGGCACGTCGCCGTCGAACCGGTACAGCATCTGCAAGCCGGACGGTTCCAGCGCTCGCGCCTGCTCCGGCGTCACCCATCCGTCGGCCGAGCCGCTCACCGTGAACGCCCAGCCGACCACCGTCAGCGTGACGTCGCCCGAGGAGATCGAGGTGGTCTGGCCGAGCGGGCCCAACCCGAAACCGTCCTCGTCGGGCGGATGATTCAGCACGATCTCGCCGGGAGCGGTCGCCCATCGTCCCCGCCACACGTCGAGACGGTCCACCGGGCCGCCCGGATCGGTACGCCCGACCACCGTCAGCGGCCCGGACAGCGGCCCGGCGCCGTCCTTCGCCTCGAAGGTCACCTGCGGGAACGGCCCGGCCGCCGCGGCCACCCCGGCCGGCGCGGTGAGCTGCTCCGCGGTCACCGCGGCCGGGTCGTAGGAGGCGACCGCGTGCGCGCCGCGCTGCTCGGCGAAGGCCCGGTCGAACGGCGCCGACGTGGCGTCCAGCAACGCCAGCGACACCACCACGGTCGCCGTGCAGAGGAGGGCGACCAGCCCGATCACGAACGTCTGCAACCGGCGCCGCCGGACCGCGGCCCTGGCGGCCGCCCAGACGGCGGTCACTTCGGGCTCCCGTGACGCGTACGGCTGAGGCTGATGAGGAACTCCCCGCGGCCGTTCACACCCGGTCCAGTGCGGACTCGCGGGCGATCCGGCCGTCGGCCAGTTCGACCAGCCGGCCGGCGCAGCGGTGCGCGAGCCGTTCGTCGTGGGTGACGATCAGCAGCGTCTGGCCGATCTGGTTCAGGTCGATCAGCAAGTCCATCACCTGCTCGCCGGCCTTGCTGTCCAGGGCGCCGGTGGGCTCGTCGGCGAGCAGCAGCGCCGGCCGGTTCATCAGCGCGCGGGCCACCGCGACCCGCTGCCGCTCGCCGCCGGACAGCGCCGCCGGGTAGACGTCACGCCGGCCGGCGATGCCCAACTCGTCGAACAGTTCCAGAGCCCGGCGCCGGGCGGTGGCCGCCGAGGTGCCGGTCAGCTGGGCGGCCAGGGCCACGTTGTCCAGCGCGGACAGATCGTCGAGCAGGTTGAAGAACTGGAAGATCATGCCGAGGTGGTGCCGGCGGAACAGCGCCAGCCTCGTCTCGTTCATCAGGTCCAGCCGTTCGCCGTGCACGGTCACCTCGCCGGACGAGGGCCGGTCCAGCCCGGCGATCATGTTGAGCAGCGTGGACTTGCCGCAGCCGGAGGGGCCCATCACGGCCACCGCCTCGCCTCGGCGGATCTCCAGCGAGACGCCGTCCAGGGCGGCCGTCTCGCCGTACTCCTTGCGCACCCCATCGAGGCGCACCACCGTCTCTGTCGTCATGCCGCAGACGCTACGGACGGCCGGCACCGGCGTCGTCGGCTCCCGGATGCAACCGTCCGGGGCCCGTCATCCCGGGGATGTAGGAGAGACCGTCCACGGGCTGATGTGCCGGATGCGCGGGCATGCCAGGGTGTTCTCCGTGGAGACGATGGCACTCGTGGTGGCCTGCCTGGTCGCGGCGGCGCTGGGGTTCGCGCTGCGCCGAGCCCGGTTGCGCTACGAACGGGCGCTCGGTGAGCAGGGCTGGCTGCTGGAGCGTGAGCGGGAGGCGGCGGCGCGGGCGGCGGTCGGTGACGAGCGGGCGCGGATCGCGCGGGAGCTGCACGACATCGTCAGCCACAACGTCAGCGTCATGATCGTGCAGGCGGGCGCGGCGCGGGAGGTGCTGGCGAGCATGCCGGAGGAGGCGGCGTCGGCGCTGGCCGCCGTCGAGCGAGCGGGCCGGGACACGATGACCGAGCTGCGTCACCTGCTGGGCCTGCTGGCGCCGGCGGCGGACGGATCCGGCGAGGCCGAGCCGGAGGATCTCGCGCCGCAGCCCAGCCTGGCCCGGCTCAGTCCGCTGGTCGACCGGATAGCGTTCGCCGGCCTGCCGGTCGACGTGCGCGTCGCCGGCGACCCGTGTCCACTGCCGACCGGCGTCGACGTCACCGCGTACCGGATCGTGCAGGAGGCGCTGACCAACGCGCTGAAGCACGGCACCGGCGGAAAGGCCGAGGTGACCATCCGGTACGCGCCGCACGCGCTGCGCGTCGAAGTCCTCACCACCGGCCCGAGCGTGCTGACCGGCGATCCGCCGTCGGTGCGTGGCGGCGACGGCACGGGCCGTGGCCTCGCCGGCCTCCGCGAACGGGTCGCCGTCTACGGCGGTGACCTGGACGCCCGGCGCCGCCTCGGTGGCGGTTACCGGGTCCGTGCCCGACTACCCTTGGACGCGCCGTGACCGTGACCAGCCCGCGTGTGCTCATCGTCGACGATCAGGAGCTGATCCGGACCGGGTTCCGGCTGATCCTCACCGCCCGCGGCATCGAGGTCGCCGGTGAGGCCGGTGACGGGGCAGCCGCCGTCGACGCCGAGCGCCGCCTCGAGCCGGACGTCGTCCTGATGGACATCCGGATGCCCGGGATGGACGGGATCGAGGCGACCCGTCGCATCCTCGCCCGTGGTCCGGGCTGCCGGATCCTCATGCTCACCACGTTCGACCTGGATCGTTACGTCTACGCCGCGCTGGCCGCCGGAGCCAGCGGCTTCCTGCTCAAGGACGTGACCGCCGACCATCTGGCCGCCGCCGTACGCCTGGTCGGCACCGGCGACGCCCTGCTCTCGCCGTCGATCACGCGGCGCCTGGTGGAGCGGTTCGCGGTGGGGGAACGGCCCCCGGTCCTGCACCGTGACCTGGCCAATCTGACCCCTCGTGAACGGGAGGTGCTCACCCTGATGGGCCGTGGGCTCTCCAACACCGAGCTGGCCGAGTCCCTCACCCTCAGCGAGGCGACGGTGAAGACCCATGTCGCGCGCATCTTCGCGAAGCTGGACCTGCGCGACCGTGCCCAGGCGGTCGTCCTGGCGTATGAGACAGGACTCGTCACCCCATCCGGTTGAACGCTCGTTAAGCTGAGTCCATGACCGTGGATCGACTGCTTCCCACCCCTGAAGCGCACGACCTGCTCGACCTGACCACCGAGCTCGCCACCCGTGAGCTGGCCGGCAAGGTCGACGACTTCGAAGCGCGCGGCGAGTTCCCCCGTGACGTGCTGCGCACCCTGGGCCGCTCCGGCCTGCTCGGCCTGCCCTATCCCGAGGCCGACGGCGGGGCCGGCCAGCCGTACGAGGTGTACCTGCAGGTCCTGGAGATCCTGGCCGGTGCCTGGCTGGGGATCGCCGAGGCGGTCAGCGTGCACACCCTGTCCTGCTTCCCGGTGGCCGCCTTCGGCACCCCGGAACAGCGCAAGATGCTGCCGGACATGCTCGGCGGGGAACTGCTCGGGGCGTACGCCCTCTCCGAACCGCAAGGCGGAAGCGACGCCGCGGCGCTGACCACCCGCGCGGTCGCCGACGGCGACGACTACGTCGTGACCGGCACGAAAGCCTGGATCACCCACGGTGGCCGAGCCGACTTCTACAACATCTTCTGCCGCACCGGCGGTCCCGGCCCCCGCGGCATCTCCTGCCTGCTGGCCGACGCCGGCACCCCCGGCCTGCTGCCGCAGGCGCCGGAGCGGCTGATGGGCCTGCGCTCGTCGGCGCCCGCCCAGATCGTGCTGGAAGCCGCCCGCGTCCCGCGCGACCGCCTCGTCGGCGCGGAGAACGAGGGCTTCGCCATCGCCATGAAGGCCCTCGACGCCGGCCGTCTCGGCATCGCCGCCTGCGCGGTCGGCCTCGCCCAGGCCGCCGTCGACTACGCGACCGGGTACGCCCGGGAGCGCGAACAGTTCGGGAAGCCGATCGCGTCGTTCCAGGGTGTCGGCTTCATGCTCGCCGACATGGCCACCCAGATCTCCGCGGCCCGCGCGCTGCTGCTGTCGGCGGCCCGGCTCAAGGACGCCGGCCGCCCGTTCTCGATCGAGGCGGCGAAGGCGAAACTGTTCGCCACCGACACGGCCATGCGGGTCACCACCGACGCCGTCCAGATCCTCGGCGGTTACGGCTACTCCGCCGACCATCCGGTCGAGCGCTGGTTCCGCGAGGCGAAGGTGCTGCAGATCGTCGAGGGCACCAACCAGATCCAGCGGATGGTGATCGCCCGATCGATGACCGGCCGCTGACCGAGGGCACGGCGGCGGCGCCGCGGGCCGATCACACCGTCCAGTAATGTGACGCCGTGGAAGAGATCGACCGGGCGATCGTGTCGGCACTGACCGCGGACGGCAGGTTGTCGTACACCGACCTGGCCGAGCGGGTGGGCCTCAGCGTCTCCGCCGTGCACCAGCGTGTCCGCCGGCTCGAGCAGCGCGGCGTCATCAGCGGGTACACCGCCCGTGTCTCCTACGAGGCCCTCGACCTGCCTCTCACGGCATTCGTCGCGATCCGCCCGTTCGACCCGTCGCAGCCCGACGACGCCCCGGAACGGCTCGCCCATCTGTCCGAGATCGACTCCTGCTATTCGGTCGCCGGCGAGGACTTCTACCTGCTCCTGGTGCGGGTGAAGAGCCCGGCCGACCTGGAGCGGCTGTTGCAGGACATCCGCACGGCGGCGAACGTCACCACCCGCACGACCGTGGTGCTCTCCACCCCCTACGAGAACCGCCCACCCCGCATCGCCGCCCCGGAGAACTGACCCCGGCGGTCGTTTCACCCACTTTCAACCCCTTTCCGGTACGCGGTGGACCGTTCCGCAAACCACCTCGTCCCGCCGGCCCGCGCGATCTGGGCGGGTGGTTCCGCCCGTGCCGCGCCCGCCGGGCTGAGACCCCTTCGGCCGGCCGCCAGAGAGGCCTCGGGACGCTCGAGAACGCGCTGACAGCCAGCCGCAGCAGCTGAGGGGAACAGTCCCGTTCAGAGTGAACGCGCCGGGCGGGCCGGGTGCCCGGGGTGAGCGCGCCGGCCGGCATCAGCCCGGCGGGCGCGTCACGGCCGGGCGTGGGCGGATGCTCGCGGGGCGGCCAGGGCTCGCCGCGTCGCCCGTACGAGAAATGGGAAGGAGAGCGGAAGTGGAACGACCGGATCTCCGGCATGGGGGTTGGGACGCCGTGTTGTTCGATGTCGACGGCACGCTCATCGACGCGGTGGCGAACCAGCGGCGGGTGTGGGAGACCTGGGCGCGGCGCAACGGGACGGACCCGGAGCGGATCTACCGGATCGCGCTGCGGACCAGGCCGTTGGAGACGTTCGCGGCGGTGCTGCCGGAGGCGGATCCGCTGCTGTGCCTCGCCGAGTTCCAGCGGCTCGAGGACGCGGACGCGGAGAGCGGCGATTATCGGGCCTTCGACGGAGCGGCCGAGCTGCTCGGCGCCCTGCCGGACGGGCGCTGGGCGCTCGTGACAAGCAATTACGAGCATCGGGTCCGGGTGCGGTTCCGGCGGACCGGGCTGCCGATGCCCCGGGTCGTGATCGACGCGGAGGGTGCCGAACGCGGGAAGCCGCATCCGACGCCCTACCTGCTCGCGGCGGCACGCCTCGGTGCCGAGCCCGCGGCGTGCCTGGTGATCGAGGACTCCGCGTCCGGGGTCGCGGCGGGGGTAGCCGCCGGCATGACCGTCTGGACCGTCAACGCGGCGGACGCGCCGGACGGCTCGCACCGGCACTTCCCGAGCCTGGCGGCCGCGGCCGCCGTGTTGCTCACTGCCGATAACTCGCCAGGAACGTGCCGAGCCGGCTGATCGCGTCGTCCAGGACGTCGACCGGCGCGAGGAAGACGATCCGCAGATGGTCCGGCGTGTCGATGTTGAAGCCGGTGCCGTGCGAGAGCAGCAGGTGCTGCTCCTCCAGCAGGTCGATGATCATCCGCTCGTCATCGTGGATCTTGTGGACGGCCGGATCCAGGCGGGCGAAGAAGTACAGCGCGCCCTGCGGCTTCACACACTCGACGCCGGGGATCGCGACCAGCCGCTCCCAGGCATGGTTGCGCTGCTCGTAGAGGCGCCCGCCGGGCTGGATCAGCGCGTTGATGCTCTGATAGCCGCCCAGCGCCGTCTGGATCGCGTGCTGTGCCGGGACGTTCGGGCACAACCGCATGTTGGCCAGCAGCTGCAGGCCCTCCACATAGTCGGTGTCGCGCCCGGTGAAGCCGCTGATCGCCAGCCAGCCGGAACGGAAACCGGCCGCCCGGTACGTCTTCGACAAACCGCCCATGCTGATCATCGGCACGTCCGGGGCCAGTGCGGCCGCCGTGTGGTGCAGCGCGCCGTCATAGACGATCCGGTCGTAGATCTCGTCGGTGAACACCAGCAGCTGGTGCCGCCGGGCCAGGTCGAGCATCCCCTCGAGGACCTCACGCGAGTACACCGCGCCGGTCGGATTGTTCGGGTTGATGATCACCAGGGCGCGGGTGTCCGGGGTGATCCGCGACGCCAGATGCTCCAGATCAGGCTGCCAACCCGCGTTCTCGTCGCAGCGGTAGTGCACCGCCCGGCCCCCGCACAGCGACACCGCGCCCGTCCACAGCGGGTAGTCCGGGCTCGGCACCAGCACCTCGTCACCGGTGTCCAGCAGCGCCTGCAACGCCATCACGATCAGCTCGGAGACGCCGTTGCCGAGCATCACGTCCTCCGGCTGAACCGACGTGACGCCCTGAGTCTGGTAATGCTGCGCCACCGCGACCCGGGCCGAGTAGATGCCGCGGGCGTCGCTGTACCCCTGTGCGGCGGCCAGATTGTGCACCATGTCCGCGACGATCGGATCCGGCGTGGCCAGGCCCCACGGCGCCGGATTGCCCAGGTTCAGCTTGAGGATCTGATGCCCGGCGTCCTCCAGCTCCTGGGCGCGGCGCAGCACCGGGCCGCGAATGTCGTACCGAACAGATTTGAGCCGCTGCGCCTGTTTCACGAGGTCACTCTCCCACCCGACGACGGCAGTGTCCGGGAAGCCTAACCACAATCGTCTGGTCTGTAGCGGGCCAATCGCCGCCGGGCGGCCATTTCATCGTCGGTGTTCCATCTTCTCGGTGTGGACCTATACACACGGACCGGTGGTGGACCGGCGGTCGCGACCGCCGTCGACGCGCTCTATCGGTTGATCCTCGGCGACGACCGGCTGTCCGGCTACTTCGCCGCGACGGACCTCCCGCGGCTGAAGGGGCACATGGTCGCGCTGCTCAGCCAGGTGCTCGGCGGCCCGCAGGACTACACGGGCCGCGACCTGCGCGGCGCCCACGTCGGCCTGGGCATCACCCCGGCCGACTACGACCTGGTCGGCGCCTACCTGCTGGGTGTGCTGGCCGGTCTGGGTGTGGACGACGAGGTGCTGGGCGCGGTCCGTGGGGTCCTCGGCTCCGTCGCCGACGACGTCGTGAGCTGAGAACCGCCCCACCCGGACCGCTCCGGACCCGCTGGTTCCGGCTTGCGCGCCCGTGGCCGGGGCCGGATCGCGTGTGCTCAGCCAGCCGTGGTCTCGGGTGTCTCCGGCGCCGGCGCGGTGAGCGCCGTCGTCGTGGGCTGGGCCGGCGCCGTCGTGGTGGGCTGTGGTGGTGTGGGTTGGGCTGGCGCCGTTGTCGTGGGTTGCGGTGGTGTGGGTTGGGCTGGCGCCGTTGTCGTGGGCTGTGGTGGCGTGGGCTGGGCCGGGGCGGGCGCCGTCGGCTGGGGTGACGCGCCGAACAGCCGGTCCAGGTGGGCGTCGAGCACCTTCCGTGCCTGCTCAGGCGTGTACTGTCCGCCCAGCAGGTAGACGCCCAGCCCTTCCATGAGCGCCAGCAGGCCGACCGCCGCGCTCTCCGGGTCGGGCCCCGGCAGCAGGCCGGCGATGAACGCGACCATCTGCTCGGTCTCTCCGCGCAGCGCCTCGGACGCGGGTGGTCGCACCGCCGTGTAGGCCAGGAACGCCAAGGCCACCCGCCCGTCGGCGCGGGTGACCTCGTCCATCGGCAGAAGCGTCCGGATGATCGTGCGAAGCAGGTCGCGTGGCGACGGCTCGGCGCCCAGATGGGTGACCGCGTCGGTGACCCGGATCTGGTTGCGCTCCCGGACGACGTCGAGCGCGAAGGTCATCATCTCGTCCTTGGTGCGGAAGTAGTGCTGCACCATCCCGGCGGACACCCCGGCCTCGGCCGCGACATGGCGCAGGCTGACCGCTTCGAGCCCCTGCTCCGCGGCGACCCGCATGAGCGCGTCAGCGATCTGGGTGCGGCGCTTCTGACGGTCGACCTTCTTGGGCATGGCGTCGATGCTGTCACAGCACGACGGTGACGGTCCCGGCCGCACCGTCCACGGTGAGCACCTGCCCGTCGGCGATCAGCCGGGTGGCGCCGGGAACGCTGATGACGGCGGGCAACCCGTACTCCCGGGCGACGGTGGGCCCGTGCGCCATGATCGCTCCGGTCTCGGTGACCAGCGCGGCGGCCGTGAGGAACAACGGCGTCCACCCCGGGTCGGTGGTGGCGGCCACCAGAATCTCCCCGGGCTCGATCCGGGCGAGCCCGGGGTCATGGACGATCCGGGCGCGGCCGGTCACCCGCCCCGCCGAGGCCCCGATCCCACGGAGCACGTCTGCGGGCGCTGCTGCGCCGTCCGGCCCGGGCGCGGCCGACGCCGCCTCCACATCCGTGCCGTCGGACAGCAGCACCGGTGGGACGTGCCGTCGCCGGCACTCGGCCTCATACCACGCTTTCCGGTCGGCCACGACCGAGCGCAGGTCGGTGATCGGGCGGGCCGCGCCGGCGCCGGACGGCAGCGTGGCGGCCGCTTCCGCGGGGGTCAGGAACATGATGTCGGCAGGGTCGGCGAGTCGGCCCGCCGCGACGAGGGCGGCACCCTCCTCCAGCCGGCGGCGGCGGTCGGCGGCCAGACTGTACAGCCCGGCGAACTTCCCGGACTCGCGCAGACCGGCCAGCCGGCGTGCCCGCCGCAGCAGGAACAGGGCCAGCGATCCGCGGACGGGGCGCCGGCGCCGGGCACGGCCGCCCAGCGCGGCGAGGGCCGTCTCGGCTCGCTCGGCGGCCCGGGCGAAGCGGCGATCGGGCGCCTGATCGAGGTCGTCGAGGCGCAGATAGTTGGCGATCGCGGCGAACACCGGTGCCGGGTCCTCGGACCAGCGCGGGACGCCCAGGTCGGCCTCGGCGGCGGCCCGATGACCGTAGTGGCTCAGGAACGCGCCCATCCCGACCTCGGGGAGCCCGCCGCTCAGATAGATCTCGGCGAGCTTGGCGGGCGGGGTCCCGAGCAGCAGATCACGGTGGTCGCGGGCGGCATCGGCCAGGTGCCACAACGCCAGGTCCATCTCGATGGTGACGTTGTGCGGCAGCCCGCCCAGCACGGTGTGGATCTCATCCTCGGTCGCGACGCCCTTGAGCAGGTGACCGGGCAGCGCCGACGCCAGCATGCCGGCCACGATCGGCCAGGTCAGATCATCGGCGGCTGAGCCGTGGCCCGCCTCTCCGCGACCTCCGCCGGGTGCCTGGCCCGCATCGGCCGCGGCGAGGCGGGCGACGGCCCGGTCCACACGGGCCCGTGCCGCGTCGGGCCGGGCGAGGGCGCCGACGATGCCGGTGAGCGCCCGCAACGCGGTGGACGGGGAACCGGGTGGACGGGTGGGTCCGCCCTCGGCCGGAGCGAACCGGGGATCGGCCAGCACCTGCTCCATGGCGGCCTGGGCGCGTGGGCCGAAATCCACCGCCATGAGCTTGATCAGGCGTTTGCGGGCCGACGGGTGGCGGGCGAGGCCGGTGAGGTCGCCGTAGAGCCGGCCGCCGATGTCCACGATCTCCGCGCGGACGCCGAGGGAGGCGAGCATCGCCGCGATCATGTCCTTGAGCGTCGCCATCCCCATCGGGGTGACCGGGCGCAGCATGCCCTGCACATGGCCGAACTCCACGTAGACCCGTGGCTCGTCGCTCTCGGGCGGCGCGGGGAAGAGCGTGATGATCGGCCGCGACTGGAGCACCCACAGCTCGCCGGCGCGATCGACCGCCCACTCGATGTCCTGTGGGGACCCGCGGTGCCGTTGCAGCCGCTCGCCGAGCGCCCACAACTCGGGCATCGCCTCGCCGTCGGCCAGGACCTCGCGCCGCACCGGGCCGCTGCCGTCGACGACCGCCGTGCCTGAACCGGTGGCGGACTCCACCATCATCTCGGTGCGGCGGCCGGTGAGTGGGTTCGCCGTGAACAGGACGCCGGCGGTCGCCGCTCCGACCATCCGTTGCACCACCACGGCCATGCGCACGGCTTCGTGGCTGATCGCCCGGGCCTCGCGATACGCCTTGGCCCGTGCACCGTGCAGCGACTCCCAGCACGTGGCGATCGCGGCGAGCACCGCCTCGGGACCGGTGACGCCGAGGACGGTGTCGTGCTGGCCTGCGAAGCTCGCGTCCGCCAGATCCTCCGCGGTCGCGCTGGACCGGACCGCCACCGGGCCCGCGCCGAGCGCCTCGTAGGCGGCGCGCATCTCGGCCTCGGGTATGACACCGGCGGCATGGGCCTCGGTGGTGACGCAGAAGCCGTCGGGCACCCGCTCGCCGAGCCGGATCAGCTCGCCGAGCCCGGCCGCCTTGCCGCCGACAAGGGCGGTGTCGGCGGCTGACACCTGGGAGAGCGAAACGACGAGCATGACGGGCCTCCATGGCAGTGCGACTGCATTGCAAAGGAGCCTACTCCCTTTCGCGATACACTCGCAACGCAAACGGATGGCAGTATGGCGACATGGATCACGGCGATGTCGACGGCGCGGTCGCGGAGATGACGCGGGTTCTACGGCCGGCGCAGGATCGGGACCGGGCGGTGCGGGCCGGGCCGCTGGAGTGGACCTGCCGGGAGACGGCGGCGCACGTGGCGCACGACCTGACGGCTTACGCGGGCCAGATCGCCGGCCGTGAGCCGAGCGCCTACCTGCCGTTCGATCTGGTCGTCCGGCCGGAGGCCACGGCCCGCGAGGTCCTGGACGTGGTGGTCGCCTGTGGCGCCCTGCTGAGCGCTGCCCTCCGTGTCGCGGGCCCGGAGACGCGTGGCTGGCATTGGGGCCCGACAGACACGACCGGGTTCGCCGCACTCGGTGTCGACGAGACCTTGGTGCACACCTGGGACATCGTTCAGGGGCTGGGTCTCGACTGGGCGCCGCCGCCGCGGATGTGCGCCCGGGTCCTCGCGCGTCTCTTCCCGGGCGCTCCCTCCGGCGATCCGGTTCAGGTCCTGCTCCGGTGCACGGGCCGTGCCGCTCTCCCGGACCGCCCACGCCGGCCACCCTCCTGGAAGCTGCGGGCCGCTCTGGGGTGAGCCGGATCAGCCGCCCGGCGTGCCGTGGCCGCCGATCCGGTTTCGGGCCGGGCTCAGTGTGGCCGGTCGAATTCTCCGCGGGCCACACCTGCGACGAAAGCGGCGAACGGCTCGTGGCCGAAGCTCAGCACGGCGCCGTCCGGATTCTTGGAATCGCGTACGAGGATCCGATCGGGCCGCGGCGCGACCTCGACGCACGCCCCGCTGCTGCTGTGCGAGCTCTTGCGCCAGCGCGGCGCCCCGGAGAGACCGTCCATGGACTGTTCACCCACCTAACGTGACCGGTGTGGGCCCCTTTACCCACGCCAAGTGCAGCTTATAGCTGTTTTAGGCGCATTTTCCGGCTGTGCATGCACTTTGCACCTGGTCTAAGGTGAGGTCGTGGCGTCCAGAGGGGAGGAGCCATGGGTGGTCCGACGCCCGGCCCGGCGATCGCCCGGGCTCTGCTGTCGAAGGATCTGCGCATGCTGCGCGACTACCGCCCCGCAGCCGACGTCGCCCGCGCCATGCACTGGTCACTGTCCAAGCTGAACCGGATCGAGAACGGCAAGGTCACCGTCGGTCCGGTCGAGGTGGAGGCGCTGGCCCGGCATTACGGTGTGGACGATCCAGAGGAGCTGCGCCGCCTGGTGCGGTTGTCGGTCAACTCCCGCCAGCGGATGTGGTGGCGCGACGAGCACTTCGCCGAGGATTTCACGAATTTCATCGCGTTCGAGCACGACGCCTCCCATCTGTACGGCTACCAGGCCACCTTCATCCCGCCGCTGTTGCAGACCCCGGAGTACGCGCTGGCCGTCACCGCCTCGGTGCTGCGCCGCCCGACCCGCGACCGACAGGTCCGCAACATCGTCGACGTCCGCCTCAAACGGCAGGAGTCGCTGCGCGAGCGGCTCGACGGCGACTTCCCGCCGACCCTGAGCCAGGTGATCGACGAGGCTGTGCTGCTGCGCCCGGTCGGCGGTGGCGAGGTGATGGCCGCCCAGCTCGACCATCTGGCGGAGATGGCGTCCCGGCCGTCCATCCGGATCGTGGTCCTGCCGTTGCGGCTCGGCGTCCATCCGGGGCTGGGCGGCACGTTCGAGCTGCTCACCTTCACCGAGGACGACGACCTGGACGTGGTCTTCATCGAGACCCCGGCCAGCGACTTCCTGCTCACCGACAAGGAGGACACCGCCACCTTCCGCGACATCATCACCGAGCTGCTGGACACCGACGCGTCCGGCGACAGCCTGCACCGGGCGCTCACCGCGGCCAAGGCGGCGCTGCGCTCCTGACTCCGCCCTGCCCGTTACGACGGAATGGTCGTTTCAGAGTCCGGCTCGCCGGGCAATGGGTGGGGGAGCGAGCGATCAAGGAGGCTGACGATGAGCATCGCCGACAAGGCCAAGAACAAGGCCGAGGAGATGGCCGGCAAAGCCAAGCAGGGCATCGGCGAGGCGACCGACAACGAGCGCCTCTACGCCGAGGGCCAGGCCCAGGAGACGGAGGCGCACGCCAAGCAGGCGGGCGAGCACGTCAAGGACGCCGGGCGCGACGTCCGCGACGCCCTCAGCTGACCTTCACCGGATGAGGACGGGAGGCGCCCCGCGGGGCGCCTCCCGTCCTCATGCCTGCTGCTGCTTGCGCCACCAGTCCTGACCGGTCTGGGGGAGGGTGTCGATCGGGTCGTAGTACGCGTACAGCTTGGTGAGGGCTTCGCTGTCGTCGGCCTCGATCGAGGTGCGGTAGTTCTTCGTCCAGTAGGAGATGCCGTGCTCCCGGTCGTAGTCGGCGACCATGTGCACCCAGCGCTTGCCCACGAACGGGACGTCGCAGACGATGCGGGGTGTCGCGTACCCGGGCAGATATCCCATCAGGTCGTGTTGCAGCTGCTGGGCGTGCCACACCGGCACCCGCCAGTGCTCCGCGTTGGGGATCATGTCGCACATGTAGAAGTAGTAGGGCAGGATGCCGGCCTCGCCTTGCAGGGCGAAGCAGAGGTCGAGCAGGTCGGCCACGGTGGCGTTGACACCCCGCATCAGCACGCCCTGGTTGCGCACGTCACGGACACCGACTTCGAGCAGGGTACGCACCGCGCGCGCGACCAGCGGGGTCAGCGAGTTCACATGGTTGACGTGGGTGTGCACGGCCAGGTTGACGCCGCGCCGCTGGGCGGTGACCGCGACCCGGTGCATGCCTTCGACGACGTCGTCCTGCAGCCAGTGCTGTGGCAGTCCCATGAGCGCCTTGGTGGCGAGCCGGATGTCGCGCACGGTGGGCACCGACAGCAACCCCATGAGGTACGCCTCGAGCTGTTTCCACGGCACGTTGGCCACGTCGCCGCCGGACACGACGACGTCGCGGACTCCGGGGTGCGCCTTGAGGTAGTCGAGGTGCAGCGCGTAACGGTCCACCGGCTTGAGTGACAGTTTCAGCTTGTCGACGGTGGGTGTGCTGTTGCCGACCAGGTCCATCCGGGTGCAGTGCCCGCAGTACTGCGGGCAGGTGGACAGCAGTTCGGCCAGCACCTTGGTCGGGTAGCGGTGGGTGAGCCCTTCGGCGACCCACATGTCGTGCTCGTGCAGCGAGTCGCGGGCGGCGTGCGGGTGTGACGGCCAGTCGAGGTGCCGGTCGGTGGCGACGGGCATCATGTACCGCCGGACCGGGTCGGCGTAGAGCGACGCGGTGCCGGGCGCCCGGTCCGGGACCATGGTGTTGAGCATCTGCGGCGGCAGCAGCATCGACATGGTCGCGAGGCGCTGCTGGTCGGCCTCCAGATCCGCGTAGAACGTCTCGTCGACGAGGTCGCCGAGCACGCCCCGCAGTTGCTTGATGTTCTTGACGCAGTTGACCCGCTGCCACTGGGCGGACTGCCACTGGGCGGCCGTCACGTCACGCCAGCCGGGGAACCGTGTCCAGTCCGGCTCGACCAGTTCACGCCGTCGGTACTCGTACGGCTGTCCCGCCGAGATCTCTGCCATCGGATCCCTCCCGATACTTGGACTGCCGATCAACGTACTGGAGAATCTCCGGTCTAGAAAGCGGGTACGCGAAGGATTTACGGTATAGCCCGCACTATGACAGTGTTTTTAACGTGAGAGAGGCGTGGGAGCAATGAGCATCGGGTTGCGCCGGGTGATCGAGCCCGCGGGTGTGCTGCCGCAGGCCGCGTGGCGGCTGGACGCGGATCCGGAGATCGCCCCCGACGAGGTGCGCATCCGGGTGCAGCGGCTCAACCTGGACGCCGCCAGTTACCGGCAGCTCGCCGAGAAACACGCGGGCGACGGCGACGCGATCCGCGCCGAGGTGCTGGAGATCGTCGAGACCCGGGGCAAGATGCACAACCCGGTGACCGGCTCGGGCGGCATGCTGATCGGCGTGGTCGACGAGGTCGGCCCGGAGTCGCCGCTGGCCGTCAAGCCGGGCGACCGGGTGGCCACGCTGGTGTCGCTCACCCTGACCCCGCTGCGCATCACCGACGGCCTCAAGAGCTGGGACGGGTTGAGTGAGCAGGTGCCGGCCGAGGGGACGGCCATCCTGTTCGGCCGTTCCGTGGCCGGCGTGCTGCCCGATGACCTGGCGCCCGAGCTGGCCCTCGCCGTCTACGACGTGTGCGGCGCCCCGGCGCTGACGGACCGGGTGATCCGGGAGCGGAAGGCGGCCACCGTGGCGGTGCTCGGCGGCGCCGGCAAGAGCGGGTCACTCACTCTTGCGGTGGCGCGGCGCGCGGGCGCCCGTACCAAGGCCGTGGTTCGCGACGAAGCGGAGCGGGACGCGCTGCACGCGGCCGGACTGGCCGACGAGATCGCGATCGCCGACGCCCGGGACCCGGTGGCGGTGAGCGAGGCGGTCGGGGAACCGGTGGACGTGACCGTGGTCTGTGTGGACGTGCCCGGCTGCGAGCACGGCGCGATCCTGGCCACCGCGCCGGGCGGGACCGTGATCTTCTTCTCCATGGCGACCAGCTTCCCGGCCGCCGCGCTGGGCGCCGAGGGCCTCGCCGCGGACGTGACGATGCTGGTGGGCAACGGTTACGTGCCCGGGCACGCGGACTTCGCGGTGGACCTGCTGCGGCGGGTTCCCGCGGTGCGTGCTCTCTTCGAGGCCCGGATCGCGGCAGACTGACCGGCATGATTGACACGCCCTCGGTTCGCTACCTGAACGGCCGCTTCTACTCGGCCGCGGAACCCCGCGCCACCGCCATGGTCACCCACGGCGGCACGATCGCCTGGCTGGGCGACTCGGCCGGTGCGCCGGCCGCCGACGTCACCGTCGACCTGGACGGAGCGCTGGTCACCCCGGCGTTCGTGGACGCCCATCTGCACGCCACCGACACCGGCCTGGCCTTCGACGGCCTGGACCTGTCGGCGGTGCGTTCGCCGGGCGAGCTGCTGGACAAGGTGGCGGCGTTCGCGGCGACCCGCCCGCCCGGCGCCGTGGTGCACGGCCACGGCTGGGACGAGTCGACCTGGTCCGACCAGACGCCGCCGACCGCGGAGCAGCTGGAACGCGCCGGCGGCGGCCGCAAGGTGTATCTGTCGCAGGCGTCGGTGCACTCGGCGCTCGTGTCGTCGTCGCTGCTGCCGGCCGCGGCCGGGGTGCCCGGCCACCACGAGTCCGGCTGGGTGCGGGAGGCCGCGCACCACGCGGTGCGGGCCGTGGCGCTCGGCGCGCTGACGCCGCCGCAGCGGACCGCGGCGCAGCGGACCGCACTGTCCCGGGCCGCGTCGATGGGCATCGCGGCGGTGCACGAGTGCGGCGGCCCCGGCACCTCCAGCGAGGCGGACTTCGCGTCGGTGCTCGCCCTGTCCGGGCAGGGACTGCCGCAGGTGTTCGGCTACTGGGGCGAGCTGGGCGGCGCGGAGAAGGCGCGGGAGCTGGGCGCGCACGGTGCGGCCGGAGACCTGTACGCGGACGGCGCCCTCGGTTCCCGTACGGCATCGGTGCGCTCGCCCTACCACGACGGCGACCACGGCTGCGGTGAGGCGTTCCTGACCGCCGAGCAGGCCGCCGACCATCTGCTGGACTGTGTCCGGATCGGTTTCCAGGGCGGTTTCCACGCGATCGGCGACGCCGCCATCGAGACCGTCCTGGAGGGTTTCGCGATCGCCGCGAAGAGCGTCGGCGTCGACCGGCTCCGCGAGGGCCATCACCGGGTGGAGCACGTCGAGCTGATCGACAAGGCGATGATCGCCCGGATGGTGGAGTTCGGCGTGATCGCGTCGGTCCAGCCGGTCTTCGACGCCCTGTGGGGCGGCCCTGACCGGATGTACGCGCAGCGTCTCGGCGCCGACCGGGCCCTGGCCAGCAATCCGATCGGTGCGATGCACGCGACCGGGGTGGCGCTGGCGTTCGGTTCGGACTCGCCGGTGACGGCGCTCGACCCGTGGGCCATGGTGCTGGCGGCCGCGGCCCCGCGGAATCCGCGGTTCCGGATGACGGTGCGGTCGGCGTTCGCGGCGAGCACCGCGGGCGGCTGGCGGGCCGCCGGAGTGGCGAACGCGGGCACGCTCAAGCCGGGCGCGTCGGCGACCTTCGCGGCCTGGGACACCCCGGCCGGGCTGGCCGACGGCCTTCCGGCGCTGCTGCCGGACGCCGACGGCGGCGAACCGGCCAGGCCGGTGTGCGTGCGCACGGTGCTGCACGGCGACACGATTTTCGAGAGGTAACGGGAGGCGTTTTCGGTGGCCGGGAAGCTGGATCTGGATGCGGCCGTGGTCGCGCGGGCGAGAGCGCTCGCGGCACGGGCGGGGCAGCCGGTGGTCGACCTGGCGCGGTCGCACACGACCGTGTCGGTGGAGCGTGCGGTGCTGCGGCTGGCCGGGGTGACCGGCGCCGACCCGGACGGCATCCCGTGGGTGAACCGGCTGGTCGACGCGGTGCGCGCGGACGTCGGGCTCGGTCACGGGGTGGCTGTTCCGGTGTTCCACGCGATGGAGACGACCGGTGTGGAGGACGTGACGGTCCTGGCGCAGAAGGCCGCGGCGGGTTCGGTGCGGTTCACCCTGCCGGCCTCTCCCGGCCGGGCCCGGCAGCGGGCCCGGCGTGCCACCGCGGCCGGCCTCAAGCGGATCGATCGCCGCCGGGCCGAGCGGGACCGCCTGATCAAGCGGTTCGGGGACCCGAAGCAGCGCCCGTGGATCTACCTGATCGTGGCGACCGGCGACATCTACGAGGACATCCCGCAGGCCCAGGCGGCCGCGCGGGCCGGCGCGGACGTGATCGCGGTGATCCGGTCCACCGGCCAGTCGTTGCTGGACTACGTGCCGGAGGGCGCCACCCGGGAGGGGTTCGCCGGCACCTACGCCACGCAGGAGAACTTCCGGCTGATGCGGGCCGCCCTGGACGAGACGTCGAAGGAGGTCGGCCGGTACGTCCGGCTGACCAACTACGCCTCCGGCCTGTGCATGCCGGAGATCGCCACGCTGGCCGGGCTGGAGCGGCTGGACATGATGCTCAACGACTCGATGTACGGCATCCTGTTCCGCGACATCAACCCGATCCGCACCTTCGTCGACCAGCGGTTCTCCCGGCAGATCCACGCCCGTGCCGGGATCATCATCAACACCGGCGAGGACAACTACCTGACCACGGCCGACGCGGTCGACGCCGCGCACACGGTGACGGTGTCGCAGTTGATGAACGAGTACTTCGCGCACGAGGCCGGGCTGGAGGACTGGCAGCTCGGCCTGGGGCACGCTTTCGAGATAAATCCGGACCTGCCGGACTCGTTCCGGCTGGAGCTGGCACACGCCCTGCTGGCCCGCGAGCTGTTCCCCGACGCGCCGCTCAAGTGGATGCCGCCGACCAAGCACATGACCGGTGACGTCTTCCGCGGCAACCTGCTGGACGGCTTCTTCAACCTGGCCGGGGCGCTGACCGGGCAGGGCATCCTGCTGGTCGGCATGATGACCGAGGCCGTCGTCACCCCGTGGCTGTCCGACCGGGACATCGCCTTGCAGAACGTCCGCTACGTGCTCAACGGCGCCGGCAACCTGCACGAGGACTTCACTCCCGGACCGTTCATCCGGGGCCGCGCCAACCAGGTCCTCAGCGAGGCCGTCGACCTGCTGGAGAAGATCGTCGACGACGGCATGCTCAACGCCATCGCCGACGGCACCTTCGGGATCATGAAACGCCCCGCGGACCGCGGCAAGGGCCTGGACGGCGTCGAGAAGCAGGACGAGGACTACTACAACCCGGTCGGGGAGGACCTGTGATCATCCGGCCCTACGGGGACACCACCGGCGACGGCATGGTGCAGCTCTCCTTCACCCTGCCGATCCCGCACGACAAGCGGGCCGAGGGCGCCGCCCTCCAGCTGGCCGGGAAGATGGGCATGGACCCGGCCATGCTCGTGCACGCCAAGCCGATGGGTGACGGCTACACCTTCTTCGTCGTGTACGGCAAGGTGAACCACCTCGTCGACACCGACAAGGTCCAGGTGGTCGAGCGTGACTTCCCGCTGCTGAGCGCCAAGGAGGTCAACGCGGCGATCAAACGGCGGTTGCGGCGGCGGCTCAACGTGGTCGGCGCCTGCATCGGCACCGACGCCCACACCGTCGGCATCGACGCCATCCTCAACCTCAAGGGCATCGCCGGGGAGAAGGGCCTGGAGTACTACTCGGAGCTGTCGGTCACCAACATGGGCGCCCAGGTGTCGGTGCCGGACCTGGTGGAGACCGCCCGGGAGAAGAAGGCCGACGCCGTGCTCGTCTCCCAGGTCGTCACCCAGCGCGACGCGCACCTGCGGAACACCCGGGCCATGACGGCCGCCTTCCGGGAGGCGCTGCCCGCCGGGAAACGGCCGCTGCTCATCGTCGGCGGGCCCCGCTTCGACGAGCTGATGGCCGCGGAACTCGGCGTCGACCGGATCTTCAGTCGCGGCACCACGCCCCGTGAGGTCGCCTCCTACCTCGTCCACGCCCTCGCCGGGAGCTCGAAATGATCACCGTGACGCACCGCCGCTACGTGCCCTACTCGCACGCCCACTACGCCGGAGACCTGGTCGACGGCGCCTACTCGCTCGGCCTGTTCGGCGACGTGGCCACCGAGATCTGCATCCGGCTCGACGGTGACGAGGGACTGTTCGCCTCCTACGACGACGTGCAGTTCAAGGCCCCGGTGCGGGCCGGCGACATGCTGGAGATCACCGGGACCGTGGTGCGGACGGGCACCCGCTCCCGGAAGATCGACTTCGAGGTGCGGGTGGTGTGCCGCGGCACCGGGGGCTCCGCCGCCGCGGTGCTCGACGAGCCGATCGTCGCCACCACGGCGACCGGCACCGTCGTCGTGCCGCCCAAGTGACGACCGCGGTCTGCGTGGACGTCGGGTCCACGTACACCAAAGCCGCCAAGATCGACCTCGACGGCGCGCGACTGATCCGCCGTGCCGAGGTGCCCACCACCGCCGCGACCGACGTCCTGGAGGGGCTGGACGCCGCCGTCGCCGCGGTGGGCGGCGGCGACGAGCTACGGGTGTGCTCCTCCGCCGGGGGCGGGCTGCGGCTCGCCGTGATCGGCTACGAGGCGCTGGTCACCGCCGAGGCCGGGCACCGGGTCGGCCTGTCCGCCGGCGCCCAGGTGGTGCACGTGGCGCCCGGCCCGATGACCGGGCCCGACCTGACCCGGCTGCGGGCGGCCCGGCCCGACGTGCTGCTGCTGGTCGGCGGCACCGACGGCGGCGACGGCGAGGTGCTGCTGCACAACGCCCGCCGCCTCGCGGCGGCCCGGACCCGGCTCCCGGTGGTTCTGGCCGGCAACGCGGCGGTACGCGAGGACGCGTACGCCCTCCTGACCGGCCGGGGAGTGCCGGTGACCCCGGCCGCCAACGTGCTGCCCCGTATCGGCGTGCTGGACCCGCTGCCGGCCCGCGCCGCGATCCGGGACGTCTTCCTGCGCCACGTGATCGGTGGCAAACGTCTCTCCCGGGGCCGCCGCTTCGCCTCGCTGGTCCGGGCCGCCACCCCGGACGCGGTGCTCGCCGGCGTCGAGGCGCTGGCCGACCGGACCGGTTTCGGCATCCTGGTCGTCGACGTGGGCGGCGCCACCACCGACGTGTACTCGGCGCTTGTCCCGGACCCGGAGAGCGAGACCGGGCCGCGCCGTGACGTGGCCGGCACCCTGTGGCGGGCCCGCACCGTCGAGGGCGACCTCGGGGTGGCGGCCGGCGCGGACGGCACCCGGGCGGCGGCGGTGGCCGAGAAGCTGCCGGCGCCGCACGGCGACCGGGATCTGGCGGCGACGGCCGCGGTGATCGCCCTGCGCCGGCACGCGCGCGGCCGATCCGGGCTGTGTGACGTACGTCTCCTCGTGGGCTCCGGTGGTGTCCTGCGCCACGGCGGGGGCGACCGGGTCCTCGGTGCCGTCCTGGCCGACGTGGCCGGAGGCTGGGCGCCCCCGGAGCGGGCCCGTACCGTGATCGACGAGCAATATGTGTTGGCCGCCGCCGGACTGCTGTCGGAGGATCATCCCGCGGTCGCCGGCGAACTCCTGCGTAACTCGATCCGGTACGAGATGTGACACGCCGGTGAACACGACACGCCGGAACGCGGAGACGCCGGTTGACAGAACCGCGGGGGTGCGACGTACCGTCTTCTGGTCCTGTTCCACGGCGAGCGGTCGTGATCCGCTCCGCTTCCTCCACCCACTGGCCGCAGTCCTCGCAGGGGTCGCGCGTACAGCCAGGTCCAGGGGGCGGGGGCGCGCGGGGCGGTGCGGACCGGGCCGCGTACCGGTGGCACATCCGGGGATCGGTTCATGGCCAGTAGACAACGGCACGACGCGGGCAGCCGGCTCGCGGCGGGTCGGTCCGAAGGTCACGGCGGGATTCCGCGGGTTCCACCGGCCGGGGAGAGGACGGGAGCACCCGAGGGGCGTGGTCGAACCGTGACCGCGCCCCTCCGTCGTCGCAGGTCGCGGGCGGGTAGCCTGCCACGCGTGGAAATGACTCTCCCCCCACCGGCGCTCGCCGGCGAAGGCACCGGCGTCCGGGTGCCGGGACGCGCCCCGCGCCTGCCGGTGGCCGTGGCCCTCGCGGTCGCCGCCGGGGCGTCCCTGCTGCTGGCGCTGCCGCCGTTCGACCTGTGGTGGCTGTCCCCGGTCGGCGTGGCGCTGCTGGCCGTGGCCGTGCACCGGCGCCGCCTGCGGGCCGGTTTCGGTCTGGGCGTCCTCGCCGGGGTGGTGCTGTTCTTCCCCCTGCTGGAGTGGACCAGGATCGCCGCCGGCTGGCTGCCCTGGACCCTGCTGGCCGGTCTCCAGGCGCTGTACATCGGCTTCGCCGGGCTGGCCGGTTCCTGGCTGTCGCCGCTCGTGGACCGCTGGCGGGCACTGTGGCCGCTGCTGGCCGGCCTGATCTGGACCACCTGCGAGTTCCTGCGCGACCGCACCCCGTTCGGCGGCTTCCCGTGGGGGCGGCTCGCGTTCAGCCAGGGCGACGCGCCGACGCTGCGGCTGGCGGCGTACGGCGGCGCCCCGCTGGTCACCTTCGCCGTGGCGGCCGCCGGGGGTGCTCTCGCGGCGCTGGCGTGGCGCCGGTGGAGCCCGCGCACCCTGCTGCCGGCCGCCGGTTTCGCCGTCGTGGCGGGGCTCCTGCTGACCGCTCCGGCCGCCCTGCCGCTGACCATGCCGGGCGGCGCCACCGCCACGGTCGCCATCGTGCAGGGCAACGTGCCCCGGCTCGGTCTCGACTTCAACGCCCAGCGGCGGGCGGTGCTCGACAACCACGTCAACGCCACCCGTGCGCTGGCCGCCGAGGTCGCGGCCGGCCGGCAGAAGCAGCCCGGCCTCGTGGTGTGGCCGGAGAACTCCAGCGACATCGACCCGCTCCAGAACGCCGATGCGGCCGCCCTCATCCAGTCCGCCGCCGACGCCGTCCAGGCGCCCATCCTGGTCGGCACGCTGCAGCGCACCGACGTGCCCGGCGACATCTACAACGTGGGCATCCTGTGGCGGCCTGGCAGCGGCCCGGACCTGGCCCAGCAGTACGAGAAGCGGCACCCCGTCCCGTTCGCCGAGTACATGCCGTTGCGCTCGGTCGCCCGGCTGGTCAGCGACAAGGCGGACCTGGTCCGCAACATGCTCGCCGGCGACGAGCCCGGCGTCGTCGACACCGGCGCGGCGGTCCTCGGCGACGTCATCTGCTTCGAGGTCGCCTACGACGGGATCGTCCGCGACGTGGTGACCGGTGGCGCCCAGATCCTCACGGTGCAGACCAACAACGCCACCTTCAACGAGGCGGAGGCCCTCCAGCAGCTGGCCATGGTCCGGCTGCGCGCCGTCGAGCACGGCCGCGAGGCCCTCATGGTGTCCACTGTCGGTGTGTCCGGATTCGTTGACGCCGAGGGCGGTGTGCACGATTCGACCGGTTTCAACACCGCGGCGGTGGTGGTGCGTGGCATGAATCTGGACGGACCGCGTACGCTGGCGACTCGTTCGGGCGCTCGGCCGGAGACGGTGATCGTCTTCGGTACGATCGCCGCCCTCGTCGCTGTGCTGCCGTTGCGCCGCCGACGGGGCACCATCGACAGCGACGGCGGGACAGTTTCGGAGGAACGGTGAGCGAGGCGGAAGGTTACCCGGGAGTGGGACGGGTCCTCGTGATCATCCCCACCTACAACGAGGCGGACAACGTCCGGGGGATCACCGATCGGGTCCGTGCCGCGGTCCCGGCCGTCGACATCCTGGTCGCCGACGACAACTCGCCGGACGGGACCGGCGCGATCGCCGACGAGCTGGCGGAGGCCGACGATCACATCTTCGTCCTGCACCGGGCCGGCAAGGAAGGCCTCGGCGCGGCCTACAAGGCCGGCTTCCAGTGGGCGAAGGACAAGGGGTACGACGCCGTCGTCGAGCTCGACGCGGACGGCTCGCACGCCCCTGAGGAACTGACCAGCCTCCTCGACGCGCTCCGGGACCACGACGCGGTCCTCGGCACCCGCTACATTCCGGGCGGAAGCGTGCACAACTGGCCGATGCGGCGCCTGCTGCTCTCCCGGGGCGGCAACATCTACATCCGGATGGCTCTGGGCATGCCGTTCAAGGACGCGACCGGTGGCTACCGGGCGTACCGTCTCTCGGTCCTCGACAAGATCGAGGTGGGCACCATCGCCTCCACCGGGTACTCGTTCCAGGTGGAGATGGCGTGGCGGGCGTACCGGCAGGGCTTCCGCATGATCGAGGTGCCGATCACGTTCACCGAGCGCGAACACGGCGTCAGCAAGATGAGCGGCAACATCTTCAAGGAACAGCTGCTGAGGGTCACCATCTGGGGCGTTCAGGCCCGCAAGCAGGACCTGCTCAACCTGCTCAACCGCAAACCACGGCAAGGCAGCACCTGGCCGTGAGGTGTCATGCTGGACGGGGCCGGTCGTAGGACGAGGCCCGGGACACCTCTCGGTGAGTGGAGTACGACATGCGGCGTAGCAGGCTGGCCTATCTACCGTTCGCGTTCCCGCTGCTGGCGCTGGCGGAGATCGTGGTCTTCCTCGCGGTGGCGGACGCCATCGGCGCGGGCCTGGCAGTGTTGCTGCTCGCCGTGTCCAGCGTCGCCGGCATCGCGCTGCTGCGGCGTGAGGGCATCCGCGGCTTCCGTGCCTTCCAGGAGGCGGTCCGGGCGGGCCGCCCACCCGGCGACGAGGTCAGCAACTCGCTGATCGGGCTCTTCGGGGCGCTGCTGCTGGCCCTGCCCGGCTTCGTCACCGGCGTCGCCGGCGTCGTCCTGCTGCTGCCACCCGGCCGGTTCCTGGCCCGCCGGGCCGTGGAGCGGTTCGCTCAGCGCAACCTCGGCGGCGCCGCCACCGGTGACCTGTTCGGCCCACGCCGGGTCCGGGTGCATCAGAGCGACCCGGTCACCGTGGTGGTCGTCGACGAGGAGCAGCCGCGCCCGCCGGCCGGCGCCATCGAGGGCGAGATCGTTCGCTGATCCGGGGCTCACTTCGTAGACTGGGTGACCATGTTCGACGAGGTGTTCCCCATCCTGAGCACGCCGGACCTGCCTCGTGCGCTCCGTTTCTACCGTGACCTGCTCGGCGGCGAGGTGACCTACCGGTTCCCGGCCGAGGGCGACCCGGGTTACGTCGGCATTCAGCTGGGCCGTTCCCACCTCGGCATCGGGCAGCAGGACGAGCCGGGCGCCCTCACCAACGACCGCGTCACCCTGTGGGTCTACGCCGACGACTGCGACGCCGCCGTGGAGCTGCTTCGCGCCGGTGGCGTCACGGTGCTCCAGGAGCCGGCCGGCCAACCGTGGGGCGAGCGCATGTGCACCGTCGCCGACCCGGACGGCAACCGGGTCGTCATCGCCTCCCGCGGCATGTGAAGAGGGGCCGCCCCGTAACGGGACGGCCCCTCTTCACAGCTGCTCACCTCAGCGACCGCGGCGGGTGCGAACCTCCTGCAGCCGCTCGTTGAGGATGTCCTCCAGCTCGGCGATCGAACGCCGCTCGAGCAGCATGTCCCAGTGGGTGCGCGGCGGTTTCGCCTTCTTCTGTTCCGGCTCGTTGCCGTCGACCAGGCGGGCGACGCTGCCGTCGAACTTGCACTCCCAGGTGATCGGCACCTCGGCATCGACGGCGAACGGCACCTCGAACTGGTGACCCTTGACGCACATGTACTCGCGGGACTGCCGGGGCGCCAGCTCGGTGTTACGGTCGGACTCGTAGCTGACTGCGCCAAGACGGCTGCCGCGCAGCATGCGTTCGCCCATGATCGGCTTTCCCCTCGCTCGTGGAGCTCTCGTTGGTGTAACGAAAGGAGCGGCCGCCGGATTCCTCCGCCGGAATTCCGGCTCCGCCAAAGTCCCTATCGGCCGCCTGTATCGGCGGTGTTAACGCTATGAGCGTAACCGGCCGTTCACCCTACCCGGCAATCCGAACCGGCGGCCGATTAGACCTTGGTCCACCTTAGGGCGGTTTGCGGCTTCTGCGGGTGGTGCGATGTCGGTCACTAGGCCAGATTCACTCGTCATTCTCGGAGCCGCCGGTCCTCCGTCGGCGCGCCAACGGTAGTGATCGGCTCCCGTTCCGCCACTTACAGCCCGCCGAGACGTGAGAATTTTCACCAGCTCACCGCCGTGGCCGGGAAACGGACGGAACGCCCACGAACTCGCGAAAAGAACGACGGCGAGGTGCGCGGTCAACTGTTGCCGGAAGCGGTGGGCTGAGCCGGAGCGGGCGGCACCGGACGGGCCGCACCCAGAGCGGCCAGCGCGGACGCCAGGTCGCTCACCTGCGACGTCAGCTGGGCCACCCGTTCCTGGGCGGCGTCGGCGTCGGCCCGGGCGGACGCGAGGCGGCGTTCCAGATCGGCACGTTCCCGCGCGGCGCGCTCGGCGGCACGTTCGAGATCGTCATGGGTACGCCGGAGCCCGTCCCGCTCGGCGCCGACCGCCGCCAGCTCGTCGCGCCGGGCAGCCGCGTCGGCACGGGCCTGGCGGGCGTCCGAGGCGGCCTCGTCCCGCTCACGTTCGGCGGTCGCCGTCTCCTGCCGGGCCCGGTCCGCCTCGGTCCTGAGACGGTCCACGTCGGACCTGAACCGGTCCGTCTCCGACCGCAGACCGGCGATCTCCGTCTCGGCCCTGCCGCGGTACTCCTTGGCGTCTTGAAGAGCGGCCCTCAGGTCCCGTTCCGCGGTGTCACGCTCCGCGCGTACCCCCTGGAGGTCCTGGTTTGTTCTTGCCAGCTCCTCGGTCGCGGCGTCCCGCTCGGCCTCGGCCCGCTCACGCAGCGCGACCGCCGCGGTAGCGGCCCGGACCGCCTCGTCACGTGCCGCGACCGCCTCCCGCTCCCGCTTTCCCGCTTCCTCGGCCGCGCGCTGGGCCTCACCGGCCTGCCGGCGCGCCTCGTCCCGCTCGGCGGTGGCGGCCGCCGCGATCTGCTGTGCCGCGATCGCCGCGTCAGCCGCCTGCTCGGCGTCGCGGCGGGCGTCGTCGCGTTCCGCGTGCGCCGCCGCCACCTGACCGGACGTCTCCGCTCGCACCTCGGCGAGCTGCCGCTCCACCCCGGCCGGGGACATCTCCGAGTGCAACGCCTCGGTCAGCGTGCCGACCAGCTGGTCGAGCCGGTCCACCGCCTCCCAGGTGCGCGCCACCTGGCCGGCGAGCCCGGGCGACGAGCGGTGCCGCATCCGCACGTTCCGCGAGGCACGCTGGCATTCGCCGTCGTTGTCGCGGCAGTACCGGAACGGGCGCCCGGCGGAGGCGCGCTGCGGGACGGGGCGCCCGCAGTGGGCGCAGGGACGGGTCTCGGCTTCGGAATCCTGCACAGTCATAGCGTTCCCACCCTATGCGTGGTGACCATGGCACCCCGGCAACCACACCGGCACGGTCAGAAGGCGATCGGGACCCGGTCCACCCAGCAGGAGCGGACCGTGGGACGGAGCAACTCCGCGGCCTCGCGGGCGTCGGCCTCGGAGAGGAACACGCCCACGGTGACCCGGGGGTGGCCGTCCCGGTTCTCCCGGGCGCCCAGCACCCAGGCCCAGCCGCGGCGGTCACGGCGTGACGTCTGGTCGGGGAGCCCCTCGAGCACGGCGGCGGCGACCTCGGCGGGGGAGGAGAAGTCCAGGTCGTTGTGGCTTCCGGCGAAGGGCCCGGTGGGCCACATCGGGTCGTACGGGGAGGGCGCGTTGTAGAAGCCGGCCCGCATGCGCGACAGCACCCCCTCCCGCCAGCCGAAACCGTGGCAGACGACGAAGTCGCGGGCCGGGCCGGACTCCAGGAACAGCACGTGCAGGTCGCGGTCCATGGGGCCGGTCAGCGTCGCGGCGATCTCGGCGGTCTCCTCCGCGGTGGCGCACCGCACCACCAGACCCGGGTAGACCCGCTGGATGCGCAGCACGTCGA
Source organism: Actinoplanes sp. NPDC049802 (assembly GCF_040656595.1). NCBI lineage: Bacteria > Bacillati > Actinomycetota > Actinomycetes > Micromonosporales > Micromonosporaceae > Actinoplanes > Actinoplanes sp. NPDC049802. Next base: position 10,830 of record NZ_JBFAMR010000042.1, on the reverse strand, counting down.
CCGGGCGGAACTGCAGTTGGATCGCCGTCTCGTACGCCGCGCCGTTCTGGTCGTGGAACGAGGAGAACATCAGCGGGCTGTGCGTGACGCCGTAGCCGTGGAAGCGGAACAGCCGGTCGCTGCGGAACAGCTCCGCGCCGGGCGCGGGATCGGACAGCCACACGTCGGAGATCATGTGCGTGACGATCTCCCGGGGTGACCGGCCGGTCAAGTCCGGATAGGTTGCTCACGTGGATCGCACCGCGCTGGTCACCGGCGCCTCGTCAGGTATCGGGAAGGCGACCGCGGCGGCGCTCGCCGCCCGTGGCTACCGCGTGCTGGGCACCAGCCGTGACCCGTCCTCGCTGAGTGCGGAGCAGCGGGCGCCAGGCGTGGAGTACGTGGCTCTGGACCTCACCGACGACGCCTCGATCGAGGGCCTCGCGGAGACGCTCGCCGGTGTCGACGTGCTGGTCAACAACGCGGGCGAGAGCCAGTCGGGGCCGATCGAGGAGCTGCCGGGCGACGCGCTGCGGCGGATCTTCCAGGTGAACGTGCTCGGGCCGGTCCGCCTCACCCAGCTGGCCCTGCCCGGGATGCGGCGGCGCGGTTTCGGGCGGGTGGTGATGGTCGGGTCGATGCTGGCGTCGTTCCCGCTGGCCTACCGCTCGTCGTACGTCGCCACGAAAGCCGCGATCAAGGGGTTCAGCAACGGGGCGCGGCAGGAGCTGACGCCGTTCGGGGTGTGGCTCACCACGGTGGAGCCGGGGTCGATCGCGACCGGGATCAGCGAGCGGCGTACCAGGTACGTGGGCGAGGACTCGCCGTACCGGGCCGACTTCGAGCGGATGCTGACCGCGCTGAACCGTAACGAGCGCGCCGGGATCAGTGCCGAACAGGTCGCCGCCACGATCGTCACGGCGATCGAGGCGGAGCGGCCGAAGGCACGGTACGCGGTGGGCAGCAACGCCCCGGCCGTCTTCGCGCTGCGCCGGCTGCTGCCCGCCGGCGTCGTTGAGAAGATCGTCCACCGGCGGCACGACCTGCGCCGTTAGGCACGGGGTGGCCGAGGTCAGCTTTTGAGCGCTCGTGCCCGGCGCAGGTCACGCAGGGTTCTGATGGCGCTGGTCACCCCGAGCGCCCAGAGGATCAGCAGCGGCTGGAAGAAGAGGCGGGTGAACCGCTCGGCGTCGGTGTCCAGCCCGAAGCCGTCCTTGTGCTCGAGCCACTGGGCGACGTTCCCCGGGAAGATCACGATGAAGAACAGGGCCACGACGGCGCCGAGGACGCCGCGGGCCGGCTGCTTCCACACGGTCAGCAGGGCCAGGCCCAGGGTGATCTCGACGACGCCGGAGGCGATGACGACGAGATCCGCGTCGATCGGGAACCAGCCCGGCACCTGAGCCTGGAACTCCTGGCGGGAGACGGTCAGGTGGCTGATGCCGGCGAAGGTGAGTATCGCGCCGAGGAGCGCCTGACCGGCGTTTTTCAGGATCGACATGACGGGGTTCCCATCGCTGCTCGCAAAATGATGGCGAGATCATAACTGACGAGATCATCAGTTACGAGACCGCTTAAGCTTACGGGCATGAGCGGTGGCCGGCTCGAACGGCGAAAGGCACAGACCCGCGCGGCCCTGATCTCCGCCGCGCGCACCCTGCTGACCAGCCGGGACCCGGCCGGGGTGAGCATCCAGGAGATCACCGAGGCGGCCGATGTCGGATTCGGCAGCTTCTACAACCATTTCCCGTCCAAACAGGAGCTGTTCGATCTGGCGGTCGCGGAGGCCGTCGAGGAACACCGGACCCTGCTGGCCTCGGCCACGCGGCGGCTCTCCGACCCGGCCGAGGTGCTCGCCGTCTCGGTGCGGATCACCGGCCGGTTCCCGCGGACCCGTCCCGAGTTGGCCCGGATCATCGACCGGGTCGGCGCCGGCTACCCCGCCACGCCGACCGTCGACGACCTGCGGCACGCCCGCGACGTGGGCCGGCTCTGCTTCGACGATCCCGAGGTGGCGCACGCCTGCGTCGGCGGCTCCGTGCTCGGGGTCCTGCACCTGGGACTGACCGCCGGTGACCCGTCCACGATCGACCGGGCCGCCGACCGGCTCGCGGTCAGTCTGCTGCGCATGTTCGGGCTGGTCGAGGGCGACGCCCGCCGGGTCGTCGCCCGTCCGCTGCCGGCCGTCGCCGATGGGCCGGGTGCTGATGGGCTCGGCGCTGATGCATGACGTGACCGCGGCCTGGGTCCGGATCGAGCGGTGGCTGGGCCGGCACGCCCCCGCCGGCCTGGAGGTGCTGGCCCCGCCGGCCGGCCGGGACGAGATCGCGCCCGGCACAATGACCCGTCGGGAGATCAACAGCGGGCGGGGGACGGGTTGATGCGGTGGGGCGCGGTCGCGTTCGTTCTCACGCTTGTTGCGGGGTGCTCGGCGCCGCCTGCGCCCGCGCCGGTCTCCGGGCCCGGGCCGGTCTCCGGGCCCGGGCCGGTCTCCGGGCCCGCGCCGGTCTCCGGGCCCGGGCCGGTCTCCGGGCCCTCGCCGGTCTCCGCGCCCTCGCCCTCGCCTTCGACGGCGACGGCGACGGTGCCGTGGGTGGGGACCTGGGGGACCGCTGTCCAGCGCGGCGGGCGGACTTTTCAGGATCAGACGGTACGGCAGATCGTGCACACCAGCATCGGTGGCGACAGTGCCCGGGTCCGGTTCTCCAACGAGTTCGGCAGTGGACCGCTGGTCATCGGCTCGGCGTATCTCGCGGGCCGGCCGCTCACCTTCGACGGCGCCACCTCGGTGACCGTCCCGGCCGGGCGGACGGCGGTCAGCGACGAGGCCGCGATCGCGGTGCCGGCCGACGGGGACGTGACCGTCAGCGTGTACCTGCCGCAGCCCGCGGGCGGGACGGTGCACGGGATCGCGGTGCGGCACACGTACGTCGCTCCCGGTGACCAGGCTGCCGCCGCCACGCTGACCGGGGCGAAGACCGAGAGCAGCTGGTACTTCCTGTCCGGGCTCGACGTCCGCAATGCCGGGGCGGCCGGCGCGGTGGTCGCGTTCGGGGCCTCCATCACCGACGGGTACGGGTCCCGGTTCAACGGCGACCAGCGCTGGCCCGACCTGCTCGCCGACCGGCTGCGGGCAGCCGGGCACACCGTCGGCGTCCTCAACGCCGGGATCAGCGGCAACCGGCTCACCGCCGGCGAACACGGGGAGAGCGCCCGCGACCGGTACGAACGGGACGTGCTCAGCCGGTCCGGGGCCCGCTGGGTGATCATCTCGGACGACGCCCTCAACGACCTGGGCGCCGCCGACCCACCGTCGGCAGCCGAGCTGATCGAGGCGCTCGGCGAACTCGTCGACCGGGCCCACCGGGCGGGGCTGCGGGTGATCTGCTCGACGCTCACGCCGTACCGGGGGGCCGGCTACTGGACCGCCCGCGGAGAGACGGCCCGGGGCGAGATCAACGACTTCCTGCGCGGCGCCGGCAGCGGCTGCGACGCGGTCCTCGACGCGGACAGGGCCACCCGCGATCCGTCGGCGCCCACCCGCTTCCGGCCCGATTACGACTCCGGCGACCATCTGCACCCCGGCGCCGCCGGGCTCCGGGCCATCGCCGACGCCGTGCCGTTGGAGATCTTCGCCCGCTGACCGCTGATGTGTGGAGTTCGGGCGCGAAGCGCACCCGAACTCCACACACTGGGAGCTGTGGCGGTAGCCACGATCGCAGCGAGTGCCGACCTGGCCGGGGAGGCCGCCTCAGGTGGTGGCGATGGCGTCCAGCAGGCGCAACCGGGCCGCTCGGCGGGCCGGCCAGAGGGCGGCGACCAGCCCGATCAACGCGGCGACGACGAGGAACAGGATCAGGCGGCCGGTGGGTACCGACAGAACGTCGATCCCCTGCCCCGCGAGGGCGTGGGTGAGGCTGACGCCGAAGATCAGGCCCAGCGCCAACCCGAGCAGCGCCCCGTACACCGAGGTGATGACCGCCTCCAGGAGGACCATTCGGCGGATCTGCCGGCGCGCTGTGCCGATGGCCCGCAGCAGCCCGATCTCCCGGGTACGTTCGATCACCGCCAGGGTGAGGGTGTTCGTGATGCCGAGCGCCGCGATGAGAACGGAGAGCGCGAGCAGCGCGTCGATCAGCAGGAGCAACTGGTCGACCTGGCCACGCAGTTCGGCCTTGAACTCGCCCTGGTCCTTCAGCGTCACCACCGGGTAGGCGGCCGTGACCTGACCGAGGGCGGCCCGGACGTCCGCGGTGTTCGCGTCCTCGGCGACGTCGACGTAGACGTACTGGTCGAGTGCCGTGCCGCCGGCCGCCTCGTAGGCCCGCATGTCCACCACGTCGGAGCCGACGATCTGATTCGCCCGGTAGATCCCGCCGATGCGCGGGGTCAGCCGCGTGCCGTTGGGCAGCAGCACGGCGACCTCCTCACCGAGGGACCACCCGTGGGCGTCGGCCGTCCGCTCGTCGACCAGCATGCCGCCGCCGGACAGGCCCGCGGTGGAGCCGGCGAGGTAGTCCAGGTCGACCACACGGTCCAGCATGTCCGCGTCGACCGCGGTCAGGTAGGCGCCCTCGCCGGCGATCATGGCGCTGCCGAAGCGGTGCTGCATCACGGCGGCCACTCCCGGGACGGCGGAGACGCGTTTCGCCACCTCGGGGGTGAAGGGCTGCCCGACGGTCGTGGAGATCACGAATTCGGCGCGCAGCCCCTGGTCGATGAGTGCGTCGACGGAGGCCTTGGTGGAGGAGCCCATGATGCTGAACCCGGTGACCAGTGCCAGGCCCACCATCAGCGCGGAAGCCGTGGCGGCCGTACGGCGTGGGTTGCGCGCGGCGTTGTCCCGCGCCAACCGCCCGAAACGGCCCCACACCAGCGGCAGCACGGCGCCGGCCGTGCGCAGGAACGGCCGCGCCAGCACCGGGCTCAGCGCGACGGCTCCGAGCACCAGGCCGGCGGCTCCCGCGCTCGTCCACGCGGCGGCGGTGTCACCGTCCTGGGTGAGCCGTCCGGCGATCAGGCTTCCGGCGCCGCCGGCGGCGAGCACCAGCCCGATGACGGTCCGTCGGCGCAACGACCGCTCGGACGTGCCGAAGTCGTCCTGCATGGCGGCCACCGGGGGCACCTTCGCCGCCCGGCGTGCCGGCAGATAGGCGGCCACCAGGGTGACGACGACACCGACGGCGTACGACCAGAGGACCGTGTCCGCGGCGAACACCAGCCCGCCGTCGAGGGTCAGCCCGAACGTGGCGAACAGGCCGCGAAGCCCGGCCGCGATGCCGAGGCCGGCGGCCAGTCCCACGGTCGAACCGAGGACGCCGAGCACGAGCGCCTCACCCAGCACGGACCGGGTGATCTGGCCACGGTTGGCACCCAGGGCACGCAGCAGCGCCAACTCGCGGGTGCGCTGGGCGACGAGCATGGCGAACGTGTTGAGGATGATGAAGGTCCCGACGAACAGCGCCACACCGGCGAAGACGAGCAGGAAGACGTTGAGGAAGCGCAACGACTCCGACATCGCGACTGCCAGGTCGTGTGCCTGCTCCTGCTGGGTCTTCACGTCGTACTGCGAGCCGAGGGCCGCGGAGATCCGGCGCTTGAGCTCGTCGTTGCCGACGCCGTCGGCCGCGCTGACGGCGGCGTCGGTGAATCGCCCGGGTTGCCCGATCAGCTGCTGTGCGGTGGCGGTGTCGAAGGCGGTGAGCGAGGCGCCGGCGAGACCGCCGTCCTCGCCGAACTTGAAGATCCCGACCAGTTGAGCGGTGATCCGGGGGCCGGGGGTCAGCACTTGCACCGTGTCCCCGACGCGGTGACCGGTCTTCTCCACCGTGCCGGTGTCCAGGGCGACCTCGCCGGCGCGCTGCGGGCCCCGGCCCTCGGTCAGCACGGCGGCCGTGACCGATCGGTCGTCGGTCCAGTTCATTCCGACGCCCGGCGCGCCGCCGGTGCTGACCACCTTCCCGTCCTTGTCGAGGACGTACACACCCTCGGTCTGCACGTCGCCGACGACCGCGTCGACGCCGTCGACCGCCGCGATCCGCTCGACGTCGGACGCCGGCATCGTCGACGGGGCGGCCGACCCGCCCGTGCCGGTGAGCCCGATGTCGAAGGCGGCCTTCGGCTGGACCGTGACGTCCGCGGCGGTGGTCTGGAACAGATCGGTGAACGTCCGCGACAACGTGTCCGTGAAGATCATCGTGCCGGAGACGAAGGCCACGCCCAGCACGATCGCGAGCCCGGACAACGCCAGGCGCAGTTTGTGGGCCTGCAGGCTGCGTAAGGTGGCTCGCCACATGTCAGACCGCCGAACCCGTCGTGTCGAGCGACTCGTCGAACGCCTTCATCCGTTCCAGCACCCGGGCCGCTGTCGGCTCGCTCATCTCCTGCACGATGTGGCCGTCGGCGAGGAACAGGACGCGGTCGGCGTACGCGGCCGCGGAGGCGTCGTGCGTCACCATGACGACCGTCTGCCCCAGTTCGTCGACCGAGCGGCGCAGCAGGGCCAGCACGTCCGCGCCGCTCTTGCTGTCCAGGTTGCCGGTGGGTTCGTCGGCGAAGACGATCGCCGGCCGGGTGACCAGGGCCCGGGCGCAGGCGACGCGCTGCTGCTGTCCGCCGGACAACTGCGCCGGCCGGTGGTCCAGCCGGGCGCGCAGGCCGACCGTGTCCACGATGGTGTCGAGCCACGCCTGGTCCGGTTTGCGGCCCGCGATGTCCAGCGGAAGCGTGATGTTCTCCAGCGCCGTCATCGTCGGCAGCAGGTTGTACGCCTGGAAGATGAACCCGACGAGGTCCCGCCGTAACGCGGTCAGGCGTTTGTCGTCCAGTGTGGTGAGTTCCGTGTCGCCGATCCAGGCCTGCCCGTCGCTGAGCGCGTCGAGTCCGGCCATGCAGTGCATCAGGGTCGATTTGCCGGATCCCGACGGTCCCATGATGGCGGTGAACCGGTGCTCGGGAAAGTCGACGTCGACACCGTCGAGTGCCACCACCCGGACGTCGCCCTCGCCGTAGACCTTGGTGAGCCGGCGGCCCCTCGCCGCCGAGGCGGGTGCTGCCGGTTGAGTGGTTGTCATATACCAGTTCCTCCCCGTGTGCTCGACCACGGCAGGGGAACGTCTCGGCCGACTGCGGCATCGGGCTCCGATCCCGCATCGCCGTGTGATCCCGTTCAGACTTTTCCGGTCACCGCTGTTTGACCAGAGCCGTAGGTCCTGCGCGGTCGGTGCCGGCCCCGGCCCGGTCCGCGCGACGGCGTACGGCGAGGCCGGGACTTTCGGCCTTTCCGCCGCCCGGCGGCGGTTCCTACCGTGTGCGGTGAGAGCGTGTGACATCCGCGCCGGTCGACGGCCGCGGGCCGGCACGGCGTGAAGAACCGGGGTTGCGCCATGACGATCATCAGTACGCCGGGCCTGCACGGCGGGCCGCCGGCGACCGGGTTGCGGCGGCCCGTGCTGCCGGCCGCCGCGGTGGCCGCTCTCGGCGCGGGGATCGCCCTCACCGCGCTGCTGGGACCACTGGTCTCGGACCTGATGCGGTACCGCACCTCACCGACGACGCTCAACCAACTGCTGGGCAGTGACGCCGCCGGGCTGTTCGTGATCGCCCCGCTCGCGGTGGTCGCCGCGGTGCTCGTGTTCCGGCGGCCGGTGGCCGGCCTGCTGCTGGCGAGCGGGATCGGCGCGTTCGCGGTCTACACCTATCTGCAGGTGATCGTCGGCCAGGAGTATCTGCGGCTGCCGGGCAATGTGGAACGTTTCTTCCCGCTGCTGCTGGCCGTGTTCGTGCTGGCCGAGGCGACGTTCGTCCTGGCGTGGCGTGCGGTGCCCACCGACCTGCCGCCGGTGTCGCGCCGGCTCGAACTCGCCGCCGGTGGCGCCCTGCTCGCGGTGGTGGTCTTCCTGGTGTTCGGCCAGCATCTGCGGCCGATGCTCCTCGCCTGGTCCGATCCGGCGTCGCTGACCGAGTACGCGTCCAGCCCGACACCGTTCTGGCTGGTCAAGCTCATGGATCTGGGCATCGTGGTCCCGATCGCGGCCATCACCGGGATCGGCCTGCTGCGCCGGGCCGCGTGGGCACGCCGGGTGGCGTACCCGCTGCTGACCGCGTACGCCCTGCTCGGCGTGTCCGTGACCGCGATGGGCGTGGTGATGAGCCTGCACGCCGACCCCGACGCCGCACCGGGGCTCACCGTGGGCTTCCTCGTCTTCACCGCGATCTTCGCCGGGCTGGCGGCGGCGCTGTACCGGCCGCTGCTCCGCCGGCCCACCGCGGACCCGGGTGAACGACATGCCTCCGGCTGAGCCTGCCGTTCCGGAGCGGCCGAGTCCTCAGCGGTGTGGACCGGGCGGACCTCAGCCGGCCGGGAGGGGCGCCGGGCGTACGCTGCCGGTGTCCGCCGCCCGGGTGGCGGCGGGGGTGCCGGGCAGCGACAGCAGGAAGGTGGCCCCGCGCGGCTCGTTGGGCCGGTAGGAGACGGAGCCGCCGGACGCCGCGGCAAGGCGGGCCACCAGGTAGAGGCCGAGGCCGGTGCCGGGTTTGGTGGTGGCGACGCCGGTCTCGGCGCGGGTGAAACGCTCGAACAGGTGCGGTACGAACGCCGCCGGCACACCCTCGCCCTGATCACTGACCTTGATGAGGACCCGGTCCCGGTCCGGGGTGATGGTGATGTTGACCGGCGGGGCGCCGTACTTGACCGCGTTGGCCAGCAGGTTGCCGAGCAGCAGTTGCAGGTGCACGGGGTCGGCGAACGCGGTGACCTGGTCGGGGGCGGTCACCGTGATGTTCCGGCGGGGGTCCGGGCCCTGCGCGGTGACGGCCTCCCGGGCGGCGTGCGCCACGTCGAGCCGCACCGGGCGGGCGCTGAGCGCGCCGGCGTCCAGCTGGGCGAGGGTGAGGATCTCGCCGACCAGCTGCTCGGCACGGTGCCCGGCGGTGGTCATCCGGGTCAGATAGTGCCGCCGGGAGTCGTCCGGCATGTCGGTCCAGTCCTCGAGCAGCATCTCGCCGGCCGACACGATGGTGGCCAGCGGCTGGCGTACGTCATGGGTGAGCATGGCGATGAAGTCGGCCATCTGCTCGTTGGCGTGTTCCAGCCGCTCGGCGTGGCGGGCCAGTTCGGCGGCGTCGCGGCGGCGGGCCTGTTCCAGGGAGTGCCGTTCGGTCATGTCGATCACCTGGGTGGCGATGTACTGCGGGAGGTCGTCCTCGTCGCGCAGCAGGCTCGCGGTGAGCGCCACCTCCACGGTGCGGCCGTCGGCGTGCAGATAGCGCTTGTCGAAGTCGAATCCGTCGATCCGGCCGGTACGGCAGTCGCGGAGACGGCGCTGCGAGGCGGGGACGTCGTCGGGATGGGTGATGTCGGTGATGTGCCGGCCGATCAGCTCGGCGGCGCTGCGGCCCAGCATGTGGCAGAGGGTCGGGTTGACCCTGGTGAACCGGCCGTCCAGATCGGCCAGGGCCATGCCGATGCGCGAGTTGTCGAACACCTTCCGCAGCCGCTGTTCGCTGGAGAGCAGTTCGCGGCGGTTGCGGCGGGCCCGGCCGATGGCGGCGACCACCAGCAGGCCGACCACGGCGGCGGTGAGCAGGGCGGCCCGGCCCGCGGCGCGGCTGCCGGCCGTGTTGCCGAACAGCACCTCTTCCGGCACCGCGGCGGACAGGCGCCACGGGGTGCCCGAGATGGGGTGGGAGGTGTAGTGCCACCATTCGCCGCCCTCCCGGTAACGGCCCGTGCCGGACGCGGCGAGTGCCGCGTTGAGGTGGGGTTCCTCGTCCTTGAACAGGTTGACCTCGGGCGGGTGCCGATGGTTGGCGGCGACGATGGCGCCGGTCTCGTCGTACAGATGGGTCTTGACCCGGTCGAGGGTGATGGCGGTGCCGAGATAGGACGTGAACGGGCTGTCGGTGACGTCCACCGCCCCGGAGAACACCCGCAGCCCGGACGGGCTCTCGAACGGCACGGCGAAGGCGACGACCGGGATGCCGCGGGCCGCCGACGACACGACGGGGGAGACCGCTGGGCGGTTCTCCAGGACGGCGGTCCGTAGATGGGGGTAACGCTCGTGGATGGCCGTGCCGACGACCGCCGCGTTGTGCGGGATGATCCGGAGAACCCGGCCTCGCGCGTCGAGCAGCACCGCAGCCGGGTAACCGAAGCCACCGACCGAGCGGGTGAAGTCCTCGTCGGTGACCACGTCACCGGTGAGGAAGGCGCTGGCCTGGGCGCGTTCCCGGTCGATCAGGTCGCCGACCATGGTGGTGACGAAACCGGCGGCCAGGCTGACACGGTCGCGGTAGCGGTCGACCACGCCGTCCCGGGTGCCGCGTTCCACCCACATCAGGACACCGGTGCCGAGGCAGGTCAGGACGAACCACACCGCGAGCGGCGCGGCCAGGAGACGCCAGCCCGTCCGCATGTTTCGTACTATTTCATGGTTGGTGCGCGGGCAGGTTAGGACCGTCAAAGGCAGGGTGCCGCCGGCTGCCGGTCCGCACGAGCCGGCCGCCCAGGATCGCCGGCGCGCCGCCGATGCCGCCGAGCCCGGACCAGGCGCCACGGCCAGGCTCAGCGCGTAGCCGTTGACGGTCCACGGCATCGGCGGCGTCCGCGCCGAGTTCCCGCCCGATCTCCGGCAGGGCGGCGGTGGCGTCGATGAGGGCGAGGCTCGAGCCGAGCACGGTGGCCGGCAGGACCCGGCGGCCGGCCGCTGTGGCGTACCTCGGCGCCGGCCGATCCGTGCGCCCACCCTCGGGACTCCGGCAACCGGGTGGCACCGGTGCGGGTACTCGGTGGGCACCCGCCGCCCTGGAATCTCTTTCACATGCCCGGCCGACAACGTGCCGGACAACAGG
>NZ_JBFAMR010000041.1:0-70107 GCF_040656595.1 Actinoplanes sp. NPDC049802 | reverse complement strand
GGCGGGCCCGCGCTCTGTGTGGTCGGCAGCTATGACGAGGTCGCGGCGTACCTGTACGAGTACAAGGCCGCCGGGGTCAGTGAAACCACCCCGCGCCGGGACCGCCTTCGCGCGATCGGCTCCGGCGGTGGGTGCGGCTCCGGTCCGGGGATGCCGGCTCGCACGGGGCGTCCGGATCTCGGGAGGCGGGCCGCGGCAGGCGGATCAGCCCGGCGGTCGCGGCACCGCCGGGCGTGGCAGGCGGGTCGCGAGGTACGGCGGAACGGCCCCGATTCGGCGGGGCGTCGGCGCCCGTACCGGAGAGTGGTTTCAGATCTTGGCTTTGAAGGTGCTCCGGTAGTTCTGCGGCGTGGTGCTCAGGCGCTGGGTGAAGTGGTGCCGCAGCGTCTGGGCGCTGCCGAAACCGGCCTTCGCGGCGATCGCGTCGATGCCGAGATCGGTGTCCTCCAGCAGACGGCGGGCCAGCAGCACACGCTGTGCGGTCAGCCAGTCGTGCGGGGTGGCGCCGGTCTCGGAGCGGAACCGGCGGGCGAAGGTGCGCGGGGCCAGGTGCACCGCGTCGGCCATGGTGTCCACGGTGTGCGGGTGGTCGAGGGTCTCCAGCACGTGAGCGAGCAGCGGCTGGAGGGTCTCGCAGGAGACCGCGGGGACCGGCGTCTCGATGAACTGGGCCTGGCCGCCGTCGCGGTGCGGTGGCACCACCATGCGGCGGGCGATCTGGGCGGCCACCGCGGAACCCTGCTCCTCGCGGATCAGATGCAGACCGCAGTCGATGGCCGCGGCCGTCCCGGCGCTGGTCATGATGTTGCCGTCGGCCACGTAGAGGACGCCGGGGTCGACCTTGGCCCGTGGGTAGCGGGCGGACAGCTCGTCGGTGTGCCGCCAGTGGGTGGTGCAGCGGCGGTCGTCGAGCAGACCGGCCTCGCCGAGGGCGAACGCGCCGGTGCAGACGCTCATCACCCAGGCGCCGCGCTCGTGGGCGCGGCGCAGCACGCCGAGCACCTCGGGCGGCACCTCGCGCATGTCGTTGGGGGCGACCGCGACCAGGTCGGCCGTCTCGGCCGGGGTGAGGTCGAACTCCGGGTTCATGGTGAAGCCGGCGTGGGTCCGGACGGGGCCGCCGTCGACGCCGCACACGGAGAAGTCGTAGCCGGGCAGGCCCTCGGCGGTGCGGTCGTAGCCGAACATCTCGCAGAGGACGCCGAGTTCGAACACCGCCACCTCGGGCATCACGATCACGGCGACGCTTCTCAACATGTGGCCACCGTACCCGAGGTTGGCAGTATCTTGAAGATGTATGGCATTCCTGCCACTGTCGCGGCAGCGGGAACAGCGCGACCCTTGATGTATGGAAATCGCGTTGCTTGTCTTCTTCGTCCTGCTATTGATCGCTTCGTTCGCCGGGCTGACCGCGGACAGTCACGACAGCGCCGACTGGAAGCCCTCTGACGGCGGACGCCGGGCCACGTGACCCGGCGTCCGTCACAGCGCCGCCGGACCGCCCACGAACACCGGCCCGGCGGCGGAGATCAGCGGCCCCCGATCAGAACCGAGACCGGCTTCGGCGCCACCACCGGCGGCAGCGTCTTGCCCGGCTCCACGGCCGACTTGGTGATGTCCTTGTCACCCGGCTCCGGCTCCTCACCGGGCTCCAGCTTCACGGTGAACGGCTGGATCTCGCCCCGGCAGACCGTGCCCTTGGCCGGCACCTTGCCGGTCAGCAGGTAGGTGTCGACGGCGGCGGTCACACAGACGCCGGTGCCGTACGCCGTGTGCCCCCAGTTGTCGCTGGACAGCAGCCGCGAGTTGGGCAGCAGCCGGCTCGACGACACGGACGCGGCGTAGTTGGTGGCCGGGTCCCAGTAGTTGCCGATCACCAGAACGGTCGCCTTGGTGCGCTTGTTGAACGGGCCCCGGTAGGCGTCCTCGTCCCGCACGGTCCAGGTGTTGCTCGCGCACTGGGCGTCGGTCCAGCCCCAGAGCCGGCCGAAGTACGGTGCCTGCAGGTCACGGGAGGCGGTCGCCACCGGCCAGCCGTTCGCGTCCTTCGGGTACTTGCCGTCGGTGCACGTGACCGCGCTCTGCGTCTCGAAACTGTTGTCGTACGGGAAGTCGTAGCCGACCTCCTTGGCGGCCTGGAGCCGCTTGCGCAGCGACACCTTGGCGTCGGTCGCGGCGGCGCCGCCGGCCTGGAACGCGGCGACCTCGGCGGCCAACTGGGTGACCATGTCACCGGCGTACGTGGTGTAGAGCATGATCATCGTGGCGCCGACGAAGTCCGCGTAGGTGATCTTCTCGGTGCCGAACTCGTCGGTGATGACCAGCGGCTTGGCCCGCAGCTTCTTGACGATGGCGGCGTAGTTGGCGACCGGGTCGCCGGCGGCGAACGCGCAGTACTCCTCGCCGGCCTTGTCGCAGCGGACCAGGATCTCCCGCAGCGCCTTGCCGGCGCCCTCGGCCGAGTGCATCCGGGCGTCGAGGATCTTGTTGCCGCTCTTGCCGGTCCCGGCCCACTGCCGCGGGTCGATGTTGCCGTCGACGGCGAGCGCGCGGAACCGGTCCGGGAACATGTTCGCGTAGTACTGCCCGAGCGCGGTGCCGTAGCTGAAGCCCAGATAGGTCAGCTTCTTGTCACCGACGGCACGGCGCATCAGCTCCATGTCGCGAGCCACCTCGGCGGTGGACATCGCACCGGCCAGCGTCTTGCCGGTGCTGGAGCACGCCTTGCCGAAAGCCTTGGCGCCGGCGATGTACCGCTTCTCCTCGGCCGAACCGAGCGGGAAGGCGACGTTCATCTTGTTGAACACGGCGGTCTGCTGCTTGACCGACTTGAAGCACTTGACGTTGGCGCTGAACCCGACGCCGCGCGGGTCGACGCCGACGACGTCGAAGCGCTCCAGGACCGAGTCGCTCAGGAAGTCGGGCGCGGCGAGCGCCAACTGGGTGGACGAGCCACCCGGGCCGCCCGGGTTCACGAACAGACTGCCGATCTTGCGCTTCTGATTCGTGGCCTTCACCCGGACGACGGCCAGCTCGGTCTGGGCGCCCTTGGGCTTGTCGTAGTCGAGCGGCACCTTCACGGTGGCGCACTCGGCGATCCCGTAGCACTTGTACCAGCCCAGCTTCGGCGTGGGCAGGCGGTCCAGGCGGCGCTTCTCCGCGGCGCTGGTGGTGGCGGACTTCGGTGCGGCTGATGCGGACATCGGCACGGAGACCGCCGCCGTCGTGGCGACGGCGGCGGCCAGGGCACCGGCTATGAGCAGGCGCGGTCGGATCCTCGGCATACAGCCCCCTTTCGTAATGATCGACCGCATCGTAGGAGACGGATGCGAGCGATCTTCTACTTCGGGGGCTCAGGCGGTGGCGAGCGCGCGGGAACCGGTACGGCGTACCAGCAGGACACCGCAGACGATCAGGGCGCTGACCAGGCCGACCAGCGCGGACGCCCACACGGCCGGCTGGCCGACGCCGAGGCCGTAGACCAGCCAGGAACCGCACGCCGACGCGGCCAGCGTCCAGCGCACCGGGGACAGCCCGGAGACGTCCTGGGTACGGTCGCGGAGCAGCGCCAACGGCTGCGGCACCGCCGACACGAACGACACCGCGGCCAGCACCGTGCCCAGCATCGCGGCCGCCCGCGGGCCGCTCACCTGCGGAAGCGCGGCCGAGGCTGCGGTGCCGAGCAGCGCGCACAGCACTCCGGCGGCCGCGCCGGCGCTGGTCAGCAGAGCCCGTCCGGCCCGCAACGCCGGCCGGGTCACCAGCAGCGCGATCAGGATGGCGAGCCCGGTCAGCGTGCTGACTGTGTTCGTCACCACTTGGAAGCGGTCGCCGATCAGCAGCCCGTAGGTCACCCAGCCCAACGGCATCGCGACACTCAGCATGCACGCGGTGGCCGACAGGCCGCTGGTGCGCCGTCGGACGCAGGAGCGGTAGACCTGCGGCCAGGCGATGGACATGGACAGAGCGGCACCGAGGAAACCGAAGGCGTGGGTAAGCATCACCGAGTCGTTCGGCCCGCACCCGGCGCCGCTGACCACCGGCACCCGGACCGCAACCGGAAGCAACCCGCGGGCACCCGGGGTTGCCACCGGCCGGTGCCCATTTGGCACAGTGGACAGATGCTGACCGACGTGGATCTGCCCGCGCCCGGACTGCTCTGGACCCGCTGGGCGACCCTGAGTGCCACGCACGCCGCGATCGGCCGCAACGAGTCGTGGACCATCGACCGGTTCGGCGCCGAGTTCGCCCAGGGCGAGCGGAACTGGGCACGGTTCGCGCTGCTGGACGGCCGTCGCGCGGTCCTCTACGGGCACCACGAGCACAGCGGCACACTCCAGGCCGATCCGCCGCTCGACCTGCTCACCGGCGCCCCGGACTGGCTGCCCTGGGACACCCTGTCCCCGCTCGCCGAACGCGACCGGCTCGGCTTCGTGATCTGGCACGAGAACGGCCGCTGGTCCCGGGTCCGCTACCAGGGCCGCGTCGCCGACGGCATGACCGACATGCTCGCCCCGCTGCTCACCGCCGAGAACACCCTCGCCACGCTGGGCCGGCTCGGCGCCCGGGCGGACGCCGAGGCGCTGCTCGCCGCCGCGGTCCGGGCCGAGGTGACCGCCGGCCACATCACCGCTCTGATCGACGACCCAGAGGTGGACGCCGCGGCGGCTGTGACGATCGCCACCCGGGCCGGACTGGTCCCGGGCAGCGCGGCGCCCCGGATCGAACCCGGCAGGCGGCCGCCGATGCGCCGGGTCCGCCGGCTCAGCCAGGGCGAACACGACCGGCTCGTCTGGGCGGCCATGCAGGACTCCGCCGAACTCAACCGGCCCGCACCGCCCACCACCGAGGAGTTCGGCACCCTCGTCTCCTGGCTCCAGGACCGGGCGCCGCACGGGGACGGGCGGTGCACACTGCTGGCCTACGCGGACGCCACCAGCTTCAGCTCCCAGCCCGGCGGGTTCCCGCCGGCCGACCGGCCCGGCGAGGAGCGCTACTCCGCCTTCCGCCGGCTCACCGAGCTGGTCCGGGCGCTGCGCCACGCCGAATCCGATCCACGGTACGGCCGGTGGCTCTTCCTCCGGGTCGAGACCAGCGCCACCGGCGTCCAGGTGGAGCGACGGTACGACTCGTGGCCGCAGTGGTGGCACGACGACGGCGTCTCCGGGCCGTGGCGGACCAACCTGCAGGAGGAGATGGTCTCCCGCGGCCCGGCGTGGCGGCCGGCCTGGGTCACGCTGCTCGACCCGGAGATCGCCTACCGTCCCACGTCCTGACCCGAGCGTCAGAACGGGGTGAGGGTGATCCCGGCGGCACGCGGGTCGCCGTCGTGCACCAGCGACTCCTGGTTCCGCACGTCGTCGAAGGCGAACGCGTACGCCTTGCCGTCGACCATGTTGGCGTGGATCGACCTCGCGTACGGGTTGGCCGGCCCGCCGGTGTAGAAGTCGGCCGCCGTGCCGCCCGGCTGGGTGTCGATCCGGCCCAGCGTGGTGCGCCACAGGGCGGCGCAGAGCGTCCGCGCGATCGGGCCCACCACCTGGTCGTTCGGCGCGGCCAGGGCGCCGTCGCAACCCCAGACGTTCGCGGTGGAGGGCTTCGTGAAGGACGCCACGGTACGCCCGGACGCGTCCGTGAAGTTCATGACGTTCCCGCTGGTGCGGCCGGAGTACCGGACGTCCGGACGGTCGGTGAAGGGAACCACGGTCAAGGTCTTGGCGGTGTAGGCGTTCCACGCGCCGGTGATGTAGGAGTCCAGGTAGGACGGGCTCATCAGCCCGGCGTCGGCGGCCTTGCCCGGGGCGAGCACCCGCAGCACCGTGCCGTCGGCGGCGGTCACCACGCTCCTGGCGAAGTCGGGGTTCGCCCGGACCGCGTCGATCACCTTCTGCCGGCCGCCGGTGACCAGCTCACCGGTCTTCGCGGTGGCTCCGGCGCCACCGGTCACCGTGACGATGTGCGGGATCGCGAACATGTCCACCTGCGAGCTGTTCAGCCACAGACCGGAGCCGTTGAGGGTGAACTCGCTCCAGTCGAACAGGATGTCGCGGTTCGGGTCGCCGCCCGCCCACGGCGCCGGCTGGACCAGGCCGTCGGTGGTGAGCCGGAAGTCCAGCTTGCGGCCCAGTGAGAAGTAGATCCGGCCGGAGATGTTCTTCGGGACCCGGACCGTGGTGGCGGAACCGTTCGCCGGGCCGGGGATGGAGACGTCCGGCGCCGGGACCGGGACCGCCCCGCCGCCGGTCCACGGGGTGAACACGCCGGACGCGTTGACGTGGCCGAGTTTGCCGGTGTTTAGGTTGACGCCCAGCACGTACAGGTGGACGGCCTGGTCGCGGCCGGTCCGGTTGGTGATCGTGAGCGGCAGCAGGTTGCTCGCGGGCGGAACCGTCGTCGGCTCGGTGGTCTTGGGCGCGGTCGTCGTGGGCGCCGTCGTGGGAGCGGTCGTCGTGGGCGCCGTCGTCGGCGCCTTGGTGGGGACGATCGTCGTCGGCGCGGTGGTGGGAACGACCGTGCCGTTGCACGGGACACCGTTCAGTCTGCAGTTCACCGGCTGCGGCCCGGCGCCGACGAAACCGAAGGTGACGCTCGCGCCGACCGGGATCGAGCCGTTCCAGGACCGGTTGACGAATGTCCGGTGGCTTCCGGAGGCGGTCATGTCCGCCTCCCAGAAGCTGCCGACCGAGCCGCCGGCCGGGAGGTCGAACTCCACTTTCCAGGACGTCATGGCGGACGTTCCGGTGTTGGCGACGGTCACCTCGTCCTGCCAGCCGCTGCCCCAATCGGAGACGGTGCGCAGGGTGGCGGTGGGCGCGGCGGCCGAGGCGGGCAGGGCGATCCAGGCGGTGGCGAGGGCCGCGACGGTGGCCACCGCGGCGAGTATGAGGCTCCGTTTACGGCGCATGGGGGTGCGGCCTCCGAAGTGCGGACGATAGGGACGCCCGTCATGTTCGCGCTTTGGAGACCGCTCTCCCAGTACATTTAAAGGTGCTTTAAGGTCCAATTCGCCGACGTTCTCGGACCTTCCCCGATAACACTTTTTCGTCGGCCGGCCCTCGGTGTCGTCTCGGCCGGGCCGAGACGACACCGAGAGCCTGCCAGATATTCCGTCGGCCGGCTCCCCTGGCGGCCGGAGCCGGCCGGCGGAGGCATCAGGCGGTACGGGTGAACCGGATCGCGCTCCACGAGACGCGCGGCAGGGTCAGGGTGGCGACACCGCCCTCGACAGCCACGGCGCCGCCCGGCACCTCGGCGGTCGGGCGCAGGACGACCCGGTCCGGGTTCTCTCTGGTGTTGGCGGCGTAGAGGTCCTCGTCGTCGGTCAGCGTCCAGGACTCGGCCACGGCCAGGTCCCCGCCGAACGCGCTCAGGTCCACGGCGAACTCGGTGGCCCGCTCGACGTCCCGGTTGACCGCGAAGACCACGACGTCGCCGGTGGCCGCGTCGTGGGTGGCGACGGCGTCGATCACCGGGGCCACGCCGTACTTGGCGGTCTCGTAGGTCGGGCTGTCGATGTTCAGCCGCAGCACGTCACCCTTGGCCAGGGCGGCGGTCTTGGCGAACGGGTGGAAGATGGTCTGCCGCCACGCCGGGCCGCCGGGCTCCGTCATGATCGGGGCGATCACGTTGACGAGCTGGGCCTGGCAGGCCGCGGTGACCCGGTCGCTGTGCCGCAGCAGCGAGATCAGCAGGTTGCCGACCACCACGGCGTCGGCCACGTTGTACTGGTCCTCGATGACCGGCGGGGCGACCTTCCACTCCTCCGGCAGCGGCGCGTTCTGGAACCGGGACAGGTACCAGACGTTCCACTCGTCGAACGACAGGTTGATCTTCTTCTTGCTCTTCAGCCGGGCGCCGACCGCGTCCGCGGTGGCCACGATGCTGTTCACGAAGTAGTCCATGTCGACCGCGCTGGCCAGGAACGAGCCCAGGTCGCCGTCGTGCTCCTCGTAGTACGCGTGGCACGACACGTAGTCGACCAGGTCGTACGCGTGCTCCAGAACCGTGGACTCCCACGTTCCGAACGTCGGCATCGACGAGCTGGAGCTGCCGCAGGCGACCAGCTCGAGATCCGGCTCGGCGGACCGCAGCGCCCGTGCCGTGGCGGCCGCGAGCAGCCCGTACTCCTCGGGGGTCTTGTGGCCGGTCTGCCACGGACCGTCGAGCTCGTTGCCGAGGCACCAGAGCTTGACGCCGTAGGGCTTCTCCGCCCCGTTGGCGCGCCGCTGCTCACTCAGCGCGGTGCCCTCCGGGTGGTTGAGGTACTCGTGGACGTCGAGCGCCTCCTGCACGCCGCGGGTGCCGAGGTTGACCGCGTACATGATCTCGACGTCGGCCTTCTCCGCCCACTTGGCGAACTCGTCGATGCCGACCTCGTTGGTCTCGATGCTGCGCCAGGCCAGGTCACGTCGGCGGGGCCGCTTCTCGACCGGTCCGACGCCGTCCTCCCAGCGGTAGCCGGAGACGAAGTTGCCGCCCGGGTACCGGACCATGGTGACGCCGAGCTCGCGGGCGAGCGACAGCACGTCGGTCCGGAAGCCGTCCTCGTCGGCGAGCGGATGGCCCGGCTCGTAGATGCCGGTGTAGACACAGCGGCCCATGTGCTCGACGAAGGAGCCGAAGGTCCGGCGGCTGACCGGCGCCACGACGGCGCCCGGATTCAATGCGACACGCGCACGGAGCATGGTTGTTCCCTTTACCAAAGAAGAAGAGGAGACGCGCGGGTTGACGAGGTCCGTCCCCGACGGTGGGGACGCCGTGTCAACTCCGGCGAGACAGGTCGCGGACGGACCTCACTTGACCGAGCCGATGGTCAGGCCACCGCGCCAGTACCGCTGCAACATCAGGAAGGCGGCGATCAGGGGGACGATCGCCATCAGGGAGCCGGTCACGATCACACTGAAGGTGGCCGCGCCGCCGTTGCCCATGATCGCGGACATGTACCAGCTCCGCAGGCCGACGGTGAGCGGGTAGAGCTGGTCGTCGCTCAGCATCACCAGCGGCAGGAAGAAGTTGTTCCAGGACGCGACGATGCCGAACAGCAGGACGGTGACCAGGGCCGGCTTCATCGCGGGCAGCGCCACGCTGGTGAAGACCCGCAGCTCGCCGGCGCCGTCGATGCGGGCCGCCTCGAGCATCTCCTCCGGGATCGAGTCGTGCACGTACACCCGCAGCAGGTAGACGCCGAACGGGTTGAGCAGCGACGGCAGGATGACCGCCCAGATCGTGTCGACCAGGTCCATCTGCGACATGAGCAGGTAGGTCGGCAGCACCAGCGCGGTCGCCGGCACCATGATCAGACCGAGCAGGAGCGTGAACAGGGCGTTACGGCCGGGGAAGCGCAACTTCGCGAAGGCGTAGCCGGCCAGCGCCGCGATCACGGTGGAGCCGACGCCGCTGACCACCGCGTAGAACGCCGAGTTGCGCAGCCAGGTGGCGAAGACCCCGTTGTCCTGCTGGAACAGCGCGGACAGGTTGTCGGTCAGGTGGAAGTCGGAGAACCACAGCGAGGCCGACTCGAAGAGGCCCGCGTTGTCCTTGGTCGCGGCGACCACCAGCCACCAGAACGGAAGCAGGAAGTAGATCGCCATCACGCCCATGACGATGTGGGCGAGGAGGCTGCCCTTCTTGAGACTCATCGCAGCGCGCTCCTCTTCCGGGTGACGAACAGGAAGATGTACGACCCGACGAAGACCACCGCACCGAGCAGGAACGAGATGGCCGCCGAGTAGTTGTACTGCTGGAACGAGAACGCCTGGTTGTAGGCGTACACGTTGGGTGTGTAGTGCTGGGTGATCGCGCCCGGGTTGAGCGGCTGCAGGATCAGCGGCTCGGTGAAGAACTGCAGCGTGCCCATGATGGTGAACAGGGTCGCCAGGATCAGCGCGGAACTGATCATCGGGGTCTTGATCCGGAGGGCGATCTGCACCTCGCCGGCGCCGTCGATGCGCGCCGACTCGTAGGTCTCCCGGGGCAGGCCCTGCAGGGCGGCGTACAGGACGATCATGTTGTAGCCGGCCCACTGCCAGGTGGTGATGTTGCCCAGCGACGCCAGCACCACGTCACTGGAGACGAAGTCGATGCCGAGGCCGGAGAGCGGGCCGATGGTGTCGCTGTAGAGGAAGCCCCACATCAGGGTGCCGATCACGACCGGCACGGCGTAGGGGACGAACGCGGCGAGCCGGAAGAACCGGGAGAACCGCGAGGTCGTCGCGTCGATCAGCAGAGCGGCGATCAGCGCGATGCCGATCATCACCGGCGTCTGGACCAGGCCGAAGATCAGGACGCGGACCACGCCCTCGCGGACCAGCGGGTCCTGGAACGCCTGTTGGTAGTTCTCGAACCAGGCGAAGACCTCGCCCTCGATGAGGGTGGACCGGTAGAGGCTGATCTTGAACGCGTACGCCATCGGCAGCAGCAGGAAGGCGATCAGCAGAATCGTGAACGGCAGGGCGAAGAGCCAGCCGGTGGCCGCCTCCTTGACCCGTGCCGTGCGGCGGGTTCCGGCTTTCGCCGAGGGGCCCGCGGCCGCCGGAGCGGCCGCGGGGGGAGTCTGGACCTCGGTCATTACTGAACCTTGAAGCCCTGCTGGGTGGCGTAGGTCTTGATGTTCTCCTGCGCCGTGTCCAGGGCCGCCGACCAGGACGTCTTCTTCTCGATCGCCTGGTTCAGGTTGGTGGTCAGCTGGTTGAAGTTGTAGCTGTTGAACGGGCTCCAGTCCAGGTCACCGATGCCGTTGTAGGCCGGGACGAAGACCTCGTTGACCTTCTGGCCGCCGAAGAAGTCGTAGGCCTTGCCCTTGAACAGGTCCGACTCGAGGACCGGGCTGACGGTCGGGAAGAGAAACGCCTTGTCGATGCCGATCTTCCAGGCCTCGGTGTTCTTGGCGCCGAAGATCTCCATGGCGACCTTGGCCGCGATCTCCGGGTACTGCGCCTGGTCGGTCACCGCGAACGAGGAGCCGCCCCAGTCGCCCTGCGCGTTGGCGCCGGCGGTCCACTGCGGCAGCGGCGCGACCTTCCACTTGCCGGACGACTTGGCGGCGTTGGCCTGGATGTAGCCGGGGCCCCAGCCGGCCGCGAGGTAGGTGGCGTACTTCTCGGTGTTGAGGCCGTTGTAGAAGTCGGTGGTGTGGAACGCCGTGGTGTCGGCGACACCGCTGCCGACCAGGCCCTCCCAGTACTCCAGGACCTTCTTGGCCTCGGCGGAGTTGACGTTCACGCCGATGTTCGACGGGCTGGCCAGGTCGTAGGTGTACGGCTTGGCGCCGGCCTGCCAGAACAGACCGGTCATGAAACCGCCGTCGTTGGCGCCGAAGTCGGTCATGAACGACTTGCCACCGGAAGCGGCCTTCAGCTTCTCGCCCTGCGCCTTGTACTCGTCCCAGGTGGTCGGGACGGTCAGGTTGTACTTCTTGAAGATGTCCTCGCGGTACATCATCGCCATGGGGCCGGCGTCGACCGGGATCGCGTAGACCTGGTCACCGGAGCTGACCTGGCTCCACGCCCAGCCGGCGTAGTCGCCCTTGACGTCGTTCGCGCCGTACTTGCCGAGGTCGACCAGGTGCTTGGTGAGCGCGAAGGTGGGAATCTCCTGCAGCTCCAGCATCACCACGTCGGGTGCGCCCTTGCCGGCCTTCAGCGCGGTCTGCAGCTTCGTGTACTGGTCCTGGCCGGTGCCGGCGTTGGTCCATTCGATCTTGACGTCGGTGTGGGTCGCGTTGAACTGGTCCACCACGGCCTTGAACTCCGGGTACCAGGCCCACACCTTGACGGTGACGGTGCCGGTCGGCTTCGCCGAGGTGGCCTCCTTGTCGTCGCCGCTGCCGCAGGCCGCCAGGGTCACCGCGGTCGCCGTGGCCGCGATGGCCGCCACAACTGATCGCCGACTGACTTTCCGTGCACTAAAGTTGCCGATGTTCACTGGGTCCTCACAGACGAGTAGATGCGTATCCAGTTGATCAGTTCTGAGACCGGTCAAGGGCTCAGAGTGCCGACCTCCGGTGCTGGCACATCGGGGGTCGGCCATAAGGCCGAACTACGCACGCCAAACAGTCTTCACCGCTGGTCGAGCTGGGTTGCTACGCTTTTTGCAGCGCTGCAAAGCAAAGCATGCACGGGTCCCTGAACGACGGCAAGGGGTAACCTGCCGGAAACTTGGGGCGGTCAGAGGGGGCAAGAATGCGTCGAGAAGTCACTCTGCGTGACGTCGCGGAGTTGGCCGGCGTCTCCAGCCGAACCGTCTCCAACGTCGTCAACGGCTACGCCAACGTCACGGAGCGTACGAGAGAGCGCGTTCAACGGGCGGTCGAACAGCTCGGCTACCGACCCAACGTGCTCGCACGGAACCTGGCGCAAGGACGGTCCGGCCAGATCGCGGTCGTCGTGCCGTACCTGGACACCCCGTACTTCTCCGAGTTGTTGCAGAGCGTGATCCGGACGGCGCGGGTCAGCGGCTATAACGTTTTGATCGACCAGACCGACGGCGACCCCGAGCACGAACGGGCGTTCATCGCGGACGGCTCCCGCCGGCTGCTCTTCGACGGCGTCATCTTCAGCCCGCTCGGCCTCGACCAGCAGGCGCTCGCCAGCCGCGACCACAACCTGCCCCTCGTCGTCCTCGGCGAACGCTCCAGCGACGGCAGCTTCGACCACGTCGGGATAGACGACGTGGCGGCCTCCCGGCAGGCCACCGAGCACCTGATCGACATGGGCCGCAAGCGGATCGCGGCGATCGGCGACCAGCCCTACGCCACCGGCGAGGCCGCCCAGCGGCGCACCCGGGGCTTCCGGGAGGCGCACGCGGCCCGAGGGATCACGCCCCGGGAAGACCTGATCATCAGCACGCCCCGGTTCAACCGGCCGGACGGCGCCCACGCCATGGAACACCTGCTGTCCCTCGCCGAGCCGCCGGACGCGGTGTTCTGCTACAGCGACCTGGTCGCACTCGGGGCGATCCGGACCATCGTGTCCCGGGGCCTGCGGGTACCCGAGGACGTCGCGGTGGTCGGTTACGACGACATCGAGGACGGGCGCTTCTCCAACCCGACGGTCACCACCATCTCGCCGGACAAGGAGATGATCGCGGCCACCGCGGTGGAACGGCTGCTGCTGCGCATCCGCAGCTCCACACCCCCGCCGGGGCTCGAACTGTGCGCGCCGCACCGGCTGATCATCCGGGAGAGCACGGCCGGGCGTACGCCGACCGCCCGGTGATCGGGGACCACCGGGCGCCGCGCGGTGGACGGTCTCAGTCGATCGTCGCGGTGAACCCGGTGACCTCACTGACCCCGGCCGCGCCGACCGGGTAGACGGCGCCCCGCAGGGTGCGGCTGTCCGACCAGGCGATGGAGACCATCGGCGAGGTCTTGCCGTCGGCACCGGACAGTTCCTGCTGCTTGAGCACCTTGCCGTCGGTGACCCGGATCAGCGCCAGGACGGCCCGCAACCCGGAGCCGGTGTCCTCGTCGTAGGCGACCGCGAGGGTGGCGCTGTCCGGGGAGAGCCGCATGTCGGTCACCGCTGTGCAGCCGGTCAGCGGGATCTCGGCGGCGAGCCGCACACCGGTGATGTCGTAGACCCGGGGTACGCACTCGTCCCGCATCCGGGACACCGCCAGCCAGGCGCCGGACATGTCGGTGTACCGGAGGTCGCCGAAGACCTGGCTCAGCCCCACCGCCGACTTCGCGGCGACGAGCCGCTCCTTCCCGGTGGGGATGTCGTGCATGACCAGGCCGGCCGGGCGCCACAGATAGGCGGTGTCCTTCCGGGCGGCCACCAGCATGGCCGGCTCACCCTGCTTGCGGACGTTCCGCTGGACCTCGATCCGGCCGTCCGGATCGGTCACCACCAGCCGGTATTCGAGCCCGGACACGTTCGGGCCGTCGGTGCGCTCGATGCCCGGTTCGGTGTCGTGCGAGCCGAACGCGACCGCCCCGCCGTCCGGCAGCAGCACCAACTGCTCCCAGTTCCGGGCGCCGACGACCCGGTGGCCGATCACCTCGCCGTCCGGGAGCAGCTCGCCGATCGCCGTCTCGCCGCCGAGCTTGACCGCCGTCCCGCCGGTGCCCCGGTAGTCGCCGGCCGCGGCCCGGAGGATCAGGTGCTGACCGGGCGGCCCGGCGCCGGGTCCGGTGGTCCTCTCCGGCCCGGTGCTGCCCGCCGGGGCGACCACTCCCGTGCCGCTGAGCGGATCCTGCTGCCGCTGAATCGCCACTCCGGCCACCGCGCCGGCGATCACGGCCACCACCGCGACGGCCGACAGCGCCGTCCGGCGGCCGCGGCGACGGTGGGCCCGGGCATACACGTCGGTCAGGTCACCCGGGTAGCCGGGCGCGGCGCCCGCCACCGCCCGGACCGTCTCGGTCACGTCCTGCGGAATCGTCTCCATGCGTCAGTCCTCGCTGTTCAGCTCGTGCCGGAGGGTGGCCAGCCCGCGGGAGAGACGGCTCTTGACCGTGCCCTCGCTGATCCGCAGCGCGGTGGCCGTCTCTGCGGTGGTGAGGTCGAGCAGCACCCGGCAGGTGATCACGGCCCGCTGCGCCTCCGGCAGCTTGGCCAGCGCGTCCCGCGCCGCGACCACGGTGTCCGGGGGCCGGAGGTACGGCCGGGCGGCGTCCTCGGCCGGTGGGCGCTCGCGGCGCACCTTGCGCCACCAGGAGGTGGCCCAGTTGAGGCCGACCCGGAAGACCCAGCCGGCCGGGTTCTCCAGCCGGCTGACCGTGGGCCAGCGGGCGTAGGCCCGGGACATCGCCTCGGCGACGGCCTCCGCGGCCAGGTCGTCGCGGCGCAGGGTCACCGCGAGCGCCCGGTGCACCCGGTCCGCGTTGGCCCGGTAGAAGGCTTCGAAGCCGTCCGGCTCCGGGCCCGCCACGGTGTCGTCGATCATCACTGTCGGGAGCGCCATGCCAGATACACGCGGCCGCGCCCCGATCGGTTCCGGCTAGTCTCGCGGTTTCTCGTCGGGGGTGGCCAGGCCGGCCTTCTCGTCGCGGTCGGCCCACTCCAGCAGGGTGTCCAGCGAGTACGCGTGGTCGTCGATGGTGGCGTGCAGATCGCCCAGCTCGGCGAAGCGCGCGGGGACCGTACGAATCGTGAAGTCCCTGGGGTCCAGATCCTGGATCTCGTCCCAGGTGACCGGGGTGGAGACGGTGGCCGTGGGGACGCCCCGCACCGAGTAGGCGCTGGCGATGGTGTGGTCACGCGCGTTCTGGTTGTAGTCGATGAACAGCGCGTTCGGATCGCGGTCGCGGCGCCACCAGGTCGTGGTCACGTCGTCCGGGGCCCGCCGCTCCACCTCGCGGGCGAAGGCGAGCGCGGCACGCCGGACGTCGGAGAAACCCCAGGACGGCTCGATGCGCACGTAGACGTGCAGGCCCTTGCCGCCGGAGGTCTTCGGGTAGCCGGTGACGCCGATCTCGTCGAGCACCTCCCTGACCACCGGGGCGACCCGCTGGACCGTGCCGAACGGGCAGTCCGGCATCGGGTCCAGGTCGATGCGCCACTCGTCGGGTTTCTCGGTGTCGGCGCGGCGGGAGTTCCACGGGTGGAACTCCACGGTGGACATCTGCACGGCCCAGATCACGTCGGCCGGCTTGGTCACGCACAGCTCGTCGGCGTGCCGGTGGTACCGCGGGAAGGTGACCCGGACCGTCTCCAGCCACGGCGGGGCCCCGTTGGGCACCCGTTTCTGGTGCACCTTCTCCCCCGCCAGACCGTCCGGGAACCGGTGCAGCATGCAGGGTCGCTCGCGCAGCGCGCGGACGATCCCGTCGCTCACCGCCAGGTAGTACTCGACCAGGTCGAGCTTCGTGGCGCCGAGCTCCGGGAAGTAGACGCGGTCCGGGTTGGAGACCCGGACCTCGTGGTCGCCGACTTCGATGATCGTGGCTTTACCGGCCATACCTGCGAAACTAGCCCAACCAGGCGTCGTCCATGTCCCGAAGCAGGGTGTCGCCGGAGTCGAGCAGGTCCAGCATGGGTGCGATCCGCGGCAGCTCGTGGGTGACGAAGTACCGCGCGGCGAGGCGTTTGCCCTCGTAGAAGGCGCCCTCCTTGCCCTCGGCGGCGAGCAGCTGCTCCAGCCAGAGCCAGGCGATCACCAGGTGGCCGGCGGCGTCCAGGTAGGCCGTGGCGTTGGCCAGCGCGCTCGACGGGTCGCCGCCGGCCCACAGCTTGGCCGTGGTCGCCGCGAGCCGGCCGGCCGCCGCGAGCACCGGTCCGCCCAGTTCCGCCGGCGCCTTCTCGGCGGCGGCACGGATCCGGTCCAGCAGCAGGGACAGGCCGGCGCCACCGCGCTGGGTCACCTTGCGGCCGAGCAGGTCGAGCGCCTGGATGCCGTCGGTGCCCTCGTGGATCGAGTTGAGCCGGTTGTCCCGGTAGAACTGCTCGACCGGGTACTCGCGGGTGTAGCCGTACCCGCCGTGGACCTGGATGGCGTGGTCGTCGGCGAGCCGGCACCACTGCGACGGCCAGGCCTTCACGATCGGGGTGAGCGTGTCGAGCAGCAGGTCGTTCTCCTCGGACGGCTCGTCCAGCAGCTTCGCCGCGTAGAGGACCAGGGCGAGGCCGCCCTCGACGTACGACTTGGAGGCGAGCAGCATGCGGCGCACGTCCGGGTGCTGGACGATCGGCACCGGCGGGGCCAGCGGGTCCTTGCCGGTGTGTGGGATTCGGGCGCTGTTCGCACCCGAACCCGACACGCCGGGTCCGCTCACCGGGCGGCCTTGCAGGCGCTCCCGGGCGTACGCGAGAGCATGCAGATAGCCGGTGTAGCCGAGGGCCACCGCGCCGGAGCCGACCCCGATCCGCGCCTCGTTCATCATGTGGAACATGTACGCCAGGCCGCGGCCCTCCTCGCCGACCAGTTCGGCGGCGGCGCCCTCGAAGGCGAGGACCGTGTTGGTGGTGCCCCGGTAGCCCATCTTGTGGTTGAGCCCGGCCAGGATCACGCCGTTGCGCTCGCCGGTCTCCAGGTCACGCTTCGGGACGATGAACAGTGACAGGCCCTTCACCCCGGCCGGCGCGCCCTGCACCCGGGCCAGCACCAGGTGGATGATGTTCTCGCTCAGCTCGTGGTCGCCGCCGGAGATCCACATCTTGCCGCCGTCGATCCGGTAGGTGCCGTCGGGCTGTCTCGTGGCCCTGGTCGTCACGTCACTGAGCGAGGATCCGGCCTGCGGCTCGGAGAGGCACATGGTGCCGGTGAACCGGCCCTCGATCATCGGGTGGACGTAACGCCGGATCTGCTCCTCGGTGCCGTAGGTGAGCAGCAGGTGGGCGTTGCCCGCGGTGAGCATGGCGTAGGCCGAGGTGGCCGTGTTGGCGGCCTGGAACCACAGGAAGCAGGCCCGCTGCACCACGTGCGGCAGTTGCAGGCCGCCGTGCTCGGCCGGGAAGCCGGCGGCCGGGAGACCGGACTCGGCGAAGATCCGCAGCGCCCGGCTCACCTCCGGGATGATCGTGACCTTCTCGCCGTCGAAGACCGGCTCGGTCAGGTCGCCGGCCCGGTTGTGCGGCGCGAAGTCGCGCTCGGCGATCCGCTGGGAGACGTCGAGGAACGCGTCGAACGTCTCCCGCGAGTGCTCGGCGTACCGCTCACGGGTGGTCAGTGACTCGGCGCCGAGCCACTCGTACAGCAGGAAGTCGAGGTCGCGCCGGGAGAGCACCTTGGACACCGCAGCCACCGCCGTTCGTCGGGGAACTTAATGCACCCAGTGTGCACTAAGTTTAGTCCGTCGCGCGGTGCCGGCCCACCCGGACGATCGCGCCGGCCGGCAGCCGCCGCGAATACTTGATCTCGTACATGGCGTGGTCGGCGGCACGCAAGGCCTCGTCGGGGTCCGCGGCGGCCGGCGCCATGTGCACACCGACGCTCGCGCTGATCGAGATCTCGTACCCGTCGATCCGGAACGGCAGCTCGAGAACGTACCCCACCCGGCTGCTCATCGCCTCGACGTCGGCCCGGTCGTGGACACCGGGCATCAGCATGACGAACTCGTCGCCACCCACCCGGGCCAGCACGTCGGTGGACCGTACGCACGCGCTGAGCCGGTCCGCCACCTGGCGCAGCAGTTCGTCGCCGACCTCGTGGCCGTGCGCGTCGTTGACCGGCTTGAACCCGTCCAGATCGACGAACAGCACCGCCACCGACTCGGACCGCAGCGACGAGCAGAGCCGGTCCTGCATCCGGCGCCGGTTGGGCAGCCCGGTCAGCGGGTCGTGCTGGGCCTCGTGCTCCAGCCGCTCCTGGAAGGCCCGGTTCTCCGAGATGTCCCGGGCGTTGATCACCACGCCGACGAGGGCCGGGTTGTCCATCTGGTTGGAGGCGGTGAAATCGAACCAGCGGAACTGGCCGTCGGCGGTACGGACCCGGCACTGCAGGCGCAGCACGCCGGACGGGTCGGTCAGCAATCTGGTCAGCCGGTCCCGCATCTGCCGCTGGTCGTCGGGGTGCACCACGTCGAAGACGCTGTGCCCGACCAGCGCCCCGACCTCGAACCCGAGCACCGACACCGCGCTGGGGCTGCTGAAGATGATCCGGCCGGCTTCGTCCAGCACCGACACCAGATCCGGCGCGTGCTGGAAGAGCGCCTGGAACCGTTCGTCGGCGCGACGGCGCTGAATCTGCGTCCGGTAACCGAGCAGGGTGATTCCCACCACACCGATCACCAGCATGGCGAGCAGGGTGAGGTTGAGGGTCTGGCTGCGGCTGTAGACCGCGCCGTCGAACGAGGCCTTGGTCTGGGTCCGCACATAGGACCAGTCACTGGCCAGGCCACCGACCACCACCGCGATCATGTCGGTGCCGTTCTCGGCGTACTCGACGAACTGGGCGTCCTCCCGGTTCAGCGACGCCTTGATCTCGTCGTGCACGGCGCCGCCGACGAGCGCGTCGTCGCTGGCCGCGCCGATCCGGCCGGCGCTGTCGACGATCATCGTCGTGTGTGTCTCGCTGCGCAGCTCACGGATGTAGCCGTGCAGCGAGGTGTGCGCCACCTCGTTGAGGCCGACCAGGTAGCCGACCACACCGCCGCCGACGATGACCGGGATGGCCACCGCGGCCACGACGGTGTCGCCGGCCCGCATCACGCCGGAGAACCCGTACCTGTCGGTCCTGACCTTGGCCCACAACGGATCCCAGGCGGCGTCCCCCGGCGACGGCAGACCGGAGGTCCGGCTGGCGGTCAGGAAGTCGCCCTCCAGATCAGTGGTGATCAGCCCGTACTGGAAGGTGACGCTCTTCCTGGCGGCCAGGGCCAGCACCGCGCGGTCGACGGGGTCGTCGGCGGACAACCGGACGGCGAGCTGCCCCAGCAGGAAGGTGAGCTCCTTCACGGAGTTCTTCTGGAGCTGGCCCGTAAGGGTGCCGTTGTTGGCGCCGAGTGCCGTGGTGTCGTTCTGATGCACCGTCTCGACCGCCTGGACGGTCGACCGGTTCACCAGAAAGCCGACGAACCCGGCACCGGCCAGCAACAACACGCTGACCAGCACGGCGATCCAGTTGCGCAGCCGCATGGCATCCCTCCTCACCGCTTGTCATCGGCAGTCGGCGGCCCGGCTGAACCAACCCGGGGGCCAGAAAGTCAGGGGGAAATGGGGCGGCGCTCAACGGCATAGACCCCCGATGATGAGAAGCACGTACCGGGTTGCTCCCGTCACACCCCGGGTACGAGACCGGCCCGACGAAACGGAGAACCGGATGCGTAGACAGGTGGTGGCGCCGCCGACAGGCTGGCTGGCGCCGATCCGGGGCCGGATCCCCGCCCCGCGCCGCTCGCCCGAGCAGACCCCTCCGCCCACCGCCGCACCGCCGATCTCCCCACCCCGCCGGCGCATTCTGCGTTCCGGCCTCAGCCTCACCGGTGCCGGTTTCGCCGCCGGCTTCTACTGCCTCTCCTTCACCCCGTCCCTGCTGCCCCGCGCCTGGCTGCTGCAGGGCGTGGTCGCCGGGATAACCGCCGCCATGGGGTACGCGCTGGGCGCCGCCCTGGGAGCGCTGGCCCGACGGCTGCGCCGCCCGCTCACGCCACGTACCGTCCGGATCGCGTGGAGCGTCCTGTTCGCCGTGGTGCCGCTGCTCGTGGTGGTGTCCCTCTGGCTGGGCACCCGGTGGCAGCGTGACCTGCGGATCCAGCTCGGCATGCCGCCGCCGGAGGAGCACGACGTCAGCCGCACCGTCGGGGTGAGCCTGCTCACCTTCGGCCTGCTGCTGCTCATCTCCCGGCTGCTGCGGCTGGCCACCCACGCTTTCGCCCGGCTGTTCCTGCGGGTGATACCGGTTCCGGCCGCCTGGTGCGCCGGCGTCCTGGCGGTGGCCCTGCTCAGCTACAGCGTCGTGGACGTCCTGCTGGTGGGCCAGATGTTCGCGATGGCCGACCGGACCGCGGCCGTCGTCAACAACGGCACCGGCAACGGGGTGCGGCGGCCGGACTCCGCGCTGCGCTCCGGCGGCCCGCGGTCGCTGGTGTCCTGGGACTCGCTGGGCCGGCAGGGCCGGTCCTTCGTCGCCGGAGCGCCCACCGGCGAACAACTGACCGCCTTCGCCGGGCGGACCGCGCTGGAGCCGGTCCGGGTCTACGCCGGTCTCGCCTCGGCGCGCACCCTCGAGGAACGGGCCGCGCTGGTGGTCCGCGAGATGGACCGCACCGGGGCGTTCGACCGGGCCGTGGTGGCGGTGTTCACCCCGACCGGCACCGGCTGGGTGGACAACAAGGTGCCCCGCTCCCTGGAGTACATGTTCGCCGGCGACACCGCCCTGGTCTCCATGCAGTACTCGTACCTGCCGAGCTTCTTCGCCTTCGTGGGCGACCGGTCCGAGGTGGCGGACGCGGCCGAGGCCCTGATCGGGGCGGTCCGGGCCCGCTGGGCGGCCATGCCGGTCACCGACCGGCCCCGGCTGCTGCTCTTCGGCGAGAGCCTCGGGACGTACGGGATGGAGAAGACCTTCGGCACGCCGGAGGGCCTGGTCGAGGGAGCGGACGGCGCGCTGCTGGTCGGGCCGACCTTCGCGAACCCCACGCACCGGCTGCTCACCGAGACCCGGGCCGAGGGCAGCCCGGTCTGGGACCCGGACTATCCGGGCCTGCCGGTGGAGTTCGCCGACGACGCGGCCGAGCTGCGCACGCTGACCGGCGCCCGGCCCAAGGTCGTCTACCTGCAGAACGCGACCGACCCGGTGGTCTGGTGGAGCTGGGACCTGCTGTGGAAGCAGCCGGAGTGGCTGAGCGGGCGGCGGGCCCCGGACGTGACACCGGACATGCACTGGTACCCGGGCATCACGTTCTGGCAGATCAGCTGCGACATGGTCTTCTCCAACAAGGTGCCGACCGGGCACGGCCACGTCTACAAGTCGGAGACGGTGGACGGGTGGGCGGCTATCGCCCCGCCACCGGGGTGGACGACGGCGGACAGTCTTCGTCTGCGGGCGCTGCTGGACGGCTGAGGCCGGGCCGGTCGCCGAGCCGGGCGTCCACCACGGCGGGCCGGGCCGGCGTCTCGCCGGCGTAGGCGCGGACCGCGAGGCCGGCCAGGAAGGCCACCACGGACATGACCGCCACGCCGAGCAGCGCGCCCCGGCGGAAATCGGTTCGGAACGGCTCCTCCATCGCGCACCTCCTGCCATCAATCGTGAATGCCGGACATGTAGGTGGATACCCGGTTGTTCGGGCGACCCGGTACGGGTGACACCCGATGGAGACCTGGCGCCGTTAGAAACAGCGAGGGCGCTGGAGGGAGACACCGATGTCCGAACCGCTGGAGGGATTCCAGCGAATGCCCGGACGCCGGCCACGCCCGGTGGCCCAGGGCATCGCCGCCATGGTCGCCGCGGTCGCGGTGCTGGGCGGCGGGCTGCTCGCGAGCCGCCTGCTGTCCGGCGAGGACGACCCGAAACCGCCCGCGCCGTCACCGAGCCCGTCGAAGTCCGCCGCTTGAGCCGGCCGGCGGCCGGATCCGGCCGTCGAGATCGCTCAGCCGTTGAGGTAGGCCAGGACGGCGAGCACCCGGCGGTGGTCGTCGTCCGACGGCGGCAGTCCCAGCTTCGTGAAGATGCTGTTGATGTGCTTGCTGACCGCCTTCTCCCCGACGAACAGCTTGGCCGCGATCGCCCCGTTGGACCGGCCCTCGGCCATCAGCCCGAGCACCTCCCGCTCACGGCCGGTGAGGGCGGCCAGCGGCGGCTGGTTGCGGGCCAGGAGCTGGCCGACCACCTCCGGGTCCATGACGGTGCCGCCGGACGCCACCCGGCGGACCGCGTCGACGAACTGGGCCACGTTCGCCACCCGGTCCTTGAGCAGGTAGCCGACCCCGCCCCGGCGGTCGGTCAGGAGCTCCCGGGCGTACAGCGGCTCGACGTGCTGGGAGAGGACGAGCACCGGCAGGCCGGGGACCGTGGTACGCGCCGCGATCGCCGCCTGCAGCCCCTCGTCGGTGAAGGTCGGCGGCAGCCGGACGTCGATGACCGCCACGTCCGGACGGTGCTCGACGAGGGCGGGCAGCAGCGACGGCCCGTCCTCGACGGCGGCCACCACCGCGAACCCGTACGCCTCCAGCAGCCGGGTCAGGCCGTCCCGGAGGAGGGCGAGATCCTCGGCGAGAACAACGCGCACGGCAGCTCCATGGTCACGACGGTCGGTCCACCCGGCGGGCTGGACAGGCTCATCGTGCCATCGAAGGCGGCGAGACGGCGTTCGATGCCGCGCAGGCCGGTCCCGCCGCCCGGGTCGGCCCCGCCCCGGCCGTCGTCGCTGACCCGCAGCATCAGCAGGCCCCCGCTGTGCCGGACCTCCACCGAGGCGTGCGCGGCGCCGGAATGCCGCGTCGCGTTGGCCAGCGCCTCGGCGACCGCGAAGTAGGCGGCCGACTCGACCGGCGTGTCCAGCCGGCCGGGCACGACGGCGGTGACCGCGGTGGGGATCGGCAGAGCCATGGCCAGCGCCTGCACCGCGCCCTCCAGACCGCGCTCGGCGAGCACCGGCGGGTGGATGCCGCGGACCAGGTGGCGCAGCTCGTGCAGGGCGGTGGTGCTGTTCTCCCGGGCCTCGGCGAGCAGTTTGCGGGCGGCGGCCGGGTCGTCTTCGATGATCTCCTCGGCCAGCCCGATGGTCATGCCCAGCGACACCAGCCGGGCCTGGGCGCCGTCGTGCAGGTCCCGTTCGATCCGGCGCAGCTCCGCGGCCTGCGCGTCGACCGCGCCGGCCCGGGTGACGGTGAGCTGGCTGACCCGCAGGCGCAGCTCGGCGGCACGGGTCGGTGCCAGGAAGGGCCGCGCCGTGTACGCCTCCGCCTGCCGCAGCCAGGGAGCCGCCGCGACGCCGACGGCCAGGATCACCGCGCCCTGCGGCAGGGACAGGAAACCCTCGCCGACGGTGTCGATCGGCCAGATCGCGCCGTAGCCGTACCCGTCCACGCCGACGGAGACCCAGAGCGGGATGAGCAGGATGCCCTGAACCCCGTAGGCGACGATGCCCAGCGACAGCCCCGCCAGGATCAGCCCGCCCACCGCGCCGGGCAGCAGCCACGCCACGTCCCGCCAGGTGGCCGGGTCGGTGATCAGCCACCGGTAGCGGCGCAGACCGCCGAGGACGGCACGCTCCGGGCGCGGCCGGTAGGGCCGGGCGATCGGCACGCCGTACCGGGCCGCGAGCCGGCGGGCCAGGTCGGCGCGGGCCCGGATCAACAGTGTCACCAGGGGCAGCAGCACCAGCCCCAGGCCGAGCACCGGGGTCAGCACGAGCGCCACCGCGAAGAGCACCAGCAGCGGGAGGTTGAGCAGGGCCAGGGGGACGGCGTACGCGGCGCCCGCCACGGCGTACAGGCCGTCGCGGATCCAGTCACGCGAGTCCATGACCCCATCCTGGCCGGGCGCCGCCGGGATGTCGGTAGTGCCAGCCCTACCAGGGTGCGGGGTCCTGGCTTCCCTGCCCCGGTGGTGCCGAGGGTGTTTGCTGGACCACATGACGACGACAGCCGAGACACGGTCGGGCAGCGATTTCGCCGAACTGAACCGCCGGATCAACGCGGCCGGACTGCTGCGCCGCCGCCCTGGACACTACGCCGTGCGCCTGAGCCTGGTCGCTCTCGCGTACATCGGTGGGTGGACCGCCTTCGCCCTGGTCGGCGCCTCGTGGTGGACGCTGGCCGTGGCGGTCTTCCTGGCCGTCACCTTCGCCCAGGTGGGCCTGGTGGCGCACGATCTGGCGCACCGGCAGGTGTTCCGCACCAACGCGCCGAGCGCGCGGGCCGGGCTGATCGCCGGGAACCTGGCGATCGGCATGTCCTACGGCTACTGGATGGACAAGCACACCAAACACCACGCCAACCCGAACCACGACGATCTCGACCCGGACGTCGGCCCGGACGTACTGGTCTGGTCGGCGGAGCAGGCCCGTGGCAAGGGTTTCGTGGTCCGGCATCAGGCCTGGTTCTTCTTCCCGCTGCTCACTCTGCTGGGCATGTCGCTCAAGCGGGACAGCGTCCGCGCGCTGCGTGCCGGCTCGGTCAAGCGGCGCGGCCTCGAGTCCGCGCTTCTCGCCCTCCACTTCATCGGGTACGCCGCCGCGCTGCTGATCGTGCTGTCCCCGCTGCAGGCCCTGGTCTTCTTCGTGGTGCATCAGGCGCTGTTCGGCGTCTACCTGGGTCTCACCTTCGCCCCGAACCACAAGGGGATGCCCCATCCGGACGGAACCGAGGATTATCTGCGCAAGCAGGTCCTCACCTCACGTAACGTGCGTGGCGGATGGTTCGTCGACGTGGTGCTGGGCGGGCTGAACTACCAGATCGAGCACCACCTGTTCCCGGCGATGCCGACGCCGAACCTGCGATCGGCCCAGCCGATCGTGCGTGACTACTGTGCCGAGATCGGAGTGCCGTACGAGATGACCGGTCTGATCGAGTCGTACCGGCAGGCGCTGCGTCACCTGCACGATGTCGGGGCGGAGTTGCGCGCCCGCTGACCATGAAGATGATCAATAGGGCTCCGGTCCCGGACCGTCCGGGGCCGGGCGTAGAGTCTCCGGGTGCGCGGCGCCGCTGCCACGCCCAGAATTGACACTGGTTCGTAACAACTGAGCAGAATTCGGCTACCCCCCGCCGCGAAAGGCGTTACCGCTGGTAGTGACCTTGATGAACCGGCGGGGTACATAGCGTTTTCATGGGATTAAGGGATAAAGTGCCGCGGGTGAAAGTGACCTTGCAGGAGATCCGGGAACGGACCTACAAGCCGGTCGACGCTTGGTGGACCGTGCTTCTGGTCGACCCCCTGGCGTCGCGACTGGTGCGTCAGGTGGCGCCGTATCGGTGGATCACGCCAAACATTCTGACCCTTGTCGCTTCGATCTTCGGCTTCGGCGCGGCCGCCTGTTTCGCCGTCGGCGATCGGTGGTACCTCGTCGCCGGTGGCATTCTGTTCCACATCAGCTTCGTGGTCGACTGCATGGACGGCAAGATCGCCCGGCTGAACGGCACCGGCACGATGTTCGGGCAGTGGCTCGACTTCGTTCTCGACCGGGTCCGGGTCTTCATCATCGGCCTCTGCCTCTTCGGCGGGCAGTACGCGAAGACCGGCGACGTCGCGTACCTCTGGCTGATGTCCGTGGCGATCTTCCTGGACCTGTTCCGCTACCTGAACAGCGCCCAGATGACCAAGGTCCGCCGCAGCATGAAGGACCAGCTCAACGCGTACCTCAAGCCGATGCGGGTGCAGGCCGAGCCGGCCGCGGAGATGGCCGAGCCGGTCGACGAGATGCCGGAGCCCACCCCGGCCGGCGGCGGTTCGGCGAAGAACCGGATCGGCGCCACGCTGCGCCGCAACCGGATCCGCACCCACCTGATCAGCGGCATCGAGTACGAGATGTCGGTCTTCATCATCGGCCCGATCACCGGCCTGATCTTCCCGGTCACCATCGCGGTCGGCGCCGGCCTGCTCGCCTTCGAGGCGTTCCTGATCTTCAAGCTGTTCCGGGCCTGCCAGCAGTTCCCCGCCAAGCTGGCCGCCGCCCAGGCCGCCTACGAGGAGTACGAGGCGGGCCACGACGAGGACGAGCGGGTTCCGTCCACGGTCTGACACCGTCCGCGCGAAGCACCCCCCGGCGGCCCGTCCGCCGGGGGGTGCTCCCGTTCCGCCACCGGGAACCCGGGCCGGAGGTCACCCGGGCGGTGGGTCCCCGGCCCCTTCCCGGCTAGATTGGCCGGATGCCACGACGCCGTCCGCTCTACCTGCTGGCGGTGCTGGCGATGCTCGGGCAGATGGCGTTCGCGATGGTCACCACGGCCGTCCAGCAGTCGCCGACCATCGACGAGCCGGTCTACGTGGCCACCGCCGAGGTGTACCGGCAGCAGCACAGCCTGCGTTACAACCCGGAGCATCCGCCGCTCGGGAAACTGATCATGGCGGTCGGCACCGCCTTCGCCGGGGCCGAACTGGACCCCGCCCACCCCGGCGACCAGACCCGGCTCGGCCGGCACCTGCTCTACGAGACCGGCAACAACCCGTTCCGGCTGATGCTCCTGGCCCGGCTGCCGATCATCCTGCTCACCCTGCTCTTCGGGCTGGTCGTGCTGGTCTTCGCCCGGGACGTGGCCGGGCCGCTCGCCGGGCTGATCGCCCTCGCCCTCTACAGCTTCTCCCCCGACGTCATCGCGCACGGGTCGCTCGCCACCCTGGACGTGCCCGCCGCCGGGATGCTGCTCACCGCGTTCTGGCTGGCGTGGCGGGCCCGGACCCGGCCCACGTGGTACGTGCCGCTGGCCGGGGCCGCTCTCGGCGCGGCGCTGGCGACCCGGATGAGCGTGCTTCCCGCCGTACCCCTGCTGTTGCTTCTGGCCGGACTGTCGACCTGGCGGAACCGGACCGATCAGCGGAGGCGCCGCCTGATGATCGCCGTGGGAGCGGCGCTGGGCGCCGGAGTGATCGCGGTGGCCGTGGTGTGGATCACCTACCTGCTGGTCGATCCACGGCTGCGCTGGACCACCCCGCCCGGCCTCGACCAGATCCACTGGCTGAAGCGGCTGGCCGTGGACCTGCTGCCGTTCCCGCAGGCCTATCAGGACGGGATGCTGATCCAGTTCCGCTTCGAGAACCGGTCGTTCAGCGGATTCCTGCTGGGCGAGGCCTACCAGGGCTCACCGTGGTATTACCTGCCCGCCGCGATCGCCATCAAGACGCCGCTCGGGATGCTGGCGCTGTGGTCGGCCGGAGCGGTCACCATGCTGGTGATCCCGCGCCTGCGGGCGGCCGCCCTCTACGTGCTGCCGGTCTCCGCGCTGCTGCTCGCCGTCGGGATGGCCGGGGAACGCAACTTCGGCACCCGCTACTCGGTGTTCCTGCCCATGTTCCTGGCCGTGGCGGCCGGCACGGTGGCGCTGATCCGGGTCCGGTGGGCGCGGATCAGCACCGCCGTCCTGGTGGCCTTCGTGGCGGTCAGCTCGCTGCTGACGTTCCCCTACTACCTGCCCTACTCCAACGAGGCCTTCGGCGGGACGGACCGGACCCACCTGCACCTGCACGACGCCAACGTGGACTGGGGCCAGGATCTCGCCCGGCTCGGGCAGCGGTTGCGCGCCGACCATCCGGGCGAGCCGGTGTGGCTCGTCTACAAGGGGTCCGGCGTGCCCGGGTACTACGGGATCACGGCGCGGGACCCGTACACCGTCCCCGACGATCAGGTCCGGGGGCTGCTCGTGGTCTCCGACTCCCGGGTGGCGCTCGCCGGGCCACGGCTCAAGAACTGGATCGCCAGCAGCACCGAGATCGGCAACGTGGGGCACTCGATCCGCATCTACCGGCGCTGACCGGTTGGACGGCCGGCTGAGGGGGCTGCGTCAACGGTCGCTTGACAGGTCAGCGCCGGAGGATACCGTCGTGGCGTGCCCCAGGTCGCCGTCGCCGTGCTCGGCCCCACCACGGCCACCCTCGACGGCGCGCCGGCCGACATCGGCGGGCCCCGCCAGCGGGCCGTGCTCGCCCGGCTCGCCGCCGCCGGCGGCGACGTCGTCTCCACCGACCGGCTCATCCACGACCTGCGCGGCGACGGCGACCCGGCCAAGGCGCTGGCCGTGCTCCAGGTGCACGTCTCCCACCTGCGGCGGGCCCTGGAGCCCGGCCGGGCACGCCGGGCGCCGGCCCGCACCCTGATCAGCCGCCCACCCGGGTACGCGCTGAGCCTGCCCGTCACGGCAGTCGACGCCTGGCACTTCGACGACCTGGTGCGCCGCGCCGCCACCGTCCCGCCCGCCGAACGGCTCACCCTGCTCGGGGCGGCGCTGTCCGGGTGGCGCGGGACCGCGTACGCCGAGGTGGCCGACGAACCGTGGGCCGTCCCCGAAGTCGCCCGGCTCACCGAACTGCGACTGTCCGCCGTGGAGTCGCGAGCCGAGACCGAGCTGGCCCTGGGCCGCACCGGCGCCGCCATCGCCGACCTGGAACGCCACCTGCGCCACCACCCCGGCCGGGAGGAGGCGGTCCGGCTTCTGGCGCTGGCGCTCTACCGGGCCGGGCGACAGGGTGACGCGCTCGGGGTGCTGCGGCGGGCCCGCGCCCATCTGGCCGAGGAGCTGGGCGTGGATCCGGGGCCGGCGTTGCGGGCGCTGGAGGCTGACGTGCTGGCCCAGGCGGAGCATCTGAGCGCGCCGGTCTTTCCCGGCCTCACCGCGGCGGCCGGGGAACGCCCGGCTCTCGTAGCCGGAGAACGGCCACATCTCGTAGCCGGAGAACGCCCGGCTCTCGTAGCCGGAGAACGGCCGGGGGAACGCCCGGCTCTCGCGGCCGGAGAACGGCCCGTCGTCGTGGCCGTCGGGCGGGAGCCCGAACTGGCCGCGATCGCCTCCGCCGCCGAAGAGGCCGAACGCTCCGGCGCCCGGATCGTCTGGATCGGCGGTGAGGCCGGTCTCGGCAAGTCCACGCTGGCCGAGGCGGCCGCGAGCAACCTGGCCGGGCACGGCTGGCGGGTGGCCCACGGCCGCTGCCCCGAGGTCGAGGGCGCCCCACCCGGCTGGCCCTGGTCGGAGACGCTGACCTCGCTCGGCGCCGCCGACCCGCTCACCGGACCGGAGTGGCCCAGCCCGTTCCGGCTGGGACAGGCGGTGGCCGCCACTCTCGGCGCGGGCGGGCCGACCGTCGTGGTGCTCGACGACCTGCACCGCGCCGACGATCTCACCCTGCAGGTGCTGCGCCAGGCCGTCGACCGGCTCGCGGCCCGTCCCGTGCTGGCGCTGGCCACCTACCGGACCGCCGAGGTCGGCGACGAGCTCGGCGCCACCATCGGGGCACTGCTCGCCCGGACGGCCGGGCATCTGCTGCCCGGCGGCCTGGACGCCGCCGCCGTCGCCGGGCTGGCCGCCGAACACGGGCTGCGCTCCGCCGACCCGGCCCTGATCAGCCGGCTCACCGAGCGCACCGGCGGCAACCCGCTCTTCGTCCGGGAGCTGGCCCGGCTGATCGTCGCCGTGGGACCGTCCGCCGCGGACACCGCCGTGCCGGCCGGGGTCCGGGAGGTACTGCGCCGACGGGTGGCCCGGCTGCCGGACGGCGCCACGACCGCGCTGCGCCAGGCCGCCGTACTGGGCCGGGACGTGGACGTCGAGATGCTCGCCGAGATGGCCGGGCGGGACGCCGACGACCTGCTGGACGCGCTGGAGACCGCGATCCTGGCCGGGCTGCTCGACGAGCCGGCGCCCGGGCTGGTCCGCTTCGCCCACGCGCTGGTCCGGGACACCCTGTACGAGGACACGCCGCTGCTGCGCCGGGCCCGTCTGCACGGTTCGGCCCTGGACGTGCTGGAACGCCGGGGCGCCGACGCCGCCACCCTGGCCCGGCACGCCGTCGCGTCGGCGGGGGCGCACAGCGCGTACCGGGCCGTGCCGTACGTGATCGACGCTGCCCGGGAGGCCGAGCGAGCCGGCGCCTGGGGCGAGGCGGCCCGCCACCGGAACGCGGCGCTGCGACTGCACGAGCTGGCCGGACGGCGTACCGGCGCGGTGTCCTCCGGTGGTCCGGGGGAACTGCTGGACGTGCTGGTCCCGGCGGTGACCGCGCTGGCCCGGGCCGGGGACGCGGCCGGGGCGCGGACGGCGTACCTGCGGGCGGTCGCGGTGGCCGGGCCGCTCGGGCGGGCGGTCGAACCGTTGACCGCCTGGGACGCGCCGCTGATCTGGACCGTCCGGGAGGGGCCACCCGACCCGGACGTGCTCGCCGCCCTCGACGCCGAGACGAACCGGCCGGAGATCTCGGCCGCCACCCGGGCACGGCTGCTGATCGCCCGGTTCCGGGAACTCGAGGGCGCCGACGACGCGGCCGCCATCCGGATCAGCGGCGAGGCGCTGGCGCACGCCCGGGAGGCGGGCGAGCCACGGTTGCTGTGCGCGGCGCTCAACGTGCGGGCGTACGCCACGCTCGGCCCCGATCTACGTGACGAGCGACGGGCCGCGGCCACCGAGTACCTGCGGGTGGCCGTCGCCGCGGGCGAGCTGGACCACGAGGCGGTCGCCCACTGGCTGCTGTTCCTGGAGACGGCGGCCCGGACCGAACTCGACGGGGCGCTGGACGAGATGCGGCTCGCCCTGGCCCGTTCCGACACCGGGCGGCTCGGCGTGCTGCTGACCGTGCTGTCGATCTTCTCGGGGCTGCTGGACCTGATCGCCGGCCGGGTGGACGAGGCGGTGGCCCGCTACGAGGAGGTGGCCCGGCTGCTGACCGAGCACGGTGCGGTCAACGGCGCGCTGATGGCGATGGTCGGCCGGATCGGGGCCGGGGTGGCCCGCGGCGACCTGTCCCCGGTGCGGCCGGAGCTGGAGGCGGTGCAGGCCGCCTTCCCGGGCGAGGTCACCGAGCCGCTGGTGCTGGCCCTGCTGGACGACGGCCGGGAGGAGCAGGCGCGGCGGGAGTGGGCGACCCGGCGCCCGGTGTCCCGCGGCTACTACTGGCTCGGCTGGACGGCGCTGCGGGCCCGGGCCGCCGCCCGGCTCGGCGACCTCTCCGCGTGCGCGGAGGCGTACGCGGAACTGCTGCCCTTCGCGGGCCGCCTGGCCGGCCCCGACTCCGGCACCCTCTACGCCGGGCCGGTGGACGAGGCCCTCGCCATGGTCGCCGAGACGCTGGGCGAGCCGGAGGCGGCCGCCCGGCACCGGGCCGCCGCCGGGGAGCTGCTCGCCCGGGCGCGCGCCTCGCGGGCCGTCGCCGGTCAGGCGCTGGCGCCTTCCTGAAGGCGCCAGGCGGGCGCCGTGCCGGCCGGGCGCAGCGACCGGATCATCACCACGCCGATCATGGCGACGGCCAGGCCGCGCGGCAGTTCGATCAGCAGCCCGGTGACCAGCGGCAGCATCGGGATCGCGGGCAGCACCACGAGGAGGAACACCGCTCCGGCGATCAGCACGGCGCCGGTCCAGCGGGGCACCACGCCGGAGCGGAACAGGCCGATCCCGAGCAGGATCATGCTGAGCATGAAGAGCAGGCCGGCCACCATCTGGATGTTGTTGAACCAGGTGGCCGCGGTGATGGCGCCGGTCTCGTCGATCAGGTGCCGGGCCGACGGGTCGGCGGCGAGCGCCGGGACGACGAAACCCTCGACGGTCAGTCCGCCCTGGACCGCCACCGCGTTGGTGACGAAGTAGAGGGCCAGGCCGGCGAGCCCGATCCGGCCGATGCGCGGCGCCAGATGCACGGCCGCGGCGGGCAGGCCCACCATCAGCAGGATCGCGCCGAGATAGATGGCGAAGTGGGCGTACGGGAAGATCGGCTGGGTCAGGGTGTGCGCGGTGTGCGCCTGACCTTCGTGGATCGGGTGGGCCGCGCCACCGAGGACGCTGAGCACGGCGCAGGCGATGAGGGCGGCCGCGGAGAGCCGGTACACGGAATTCTTGGACA
This sequence comes from Actinoplanes sp. NPDC049802, assembly GCF_040656595.1. Lineage (NCBI taxonomy): Bacteria > Bacillati > Actinomycetota > Actinomycetes > Micromonosporales > Micromonosporaceae > Actinoplanes > Actinoplanes sp. NPDC049802. The sequence goes on along the minus strand of NZ_JBFAMR010000041.1, from coordinate 38,250 downwards.
TGCCTGGCAGCGTGCGGCCGTCCACCTGCGGGGGACTTAACGCCGGCTGAAAGCGGCTATTGAGAGTTACCGGCGAGTAATGCTTAGGTGACACGATGACGCACTACGACATCGTGATCGTCGGCAGCGGCTTCGGTGGCAGCGTCAGCGCCCTGCGGCTGGCAGAGAAGGGCTACCGGGTCGGCGTGCTCGAAGCCGGCCGCCGGTTCACCCCGGACACCCTGCCCAAGACCTCCTGGGACCTGCGCAACTTCCTCTGGGCGCCCAAGCTCGGGCTGCGCGGCATGCAGCGGATCACCCTGCTCAAGGACATCATGGTGCTGTCCGCGGCCGGGGTCGGCGGAGGCTCCCTGGTCTACGCCAACACCCTCTACCGGCCGCCGGCGCCGTTCTTCGCCGACCCGCACTGGTCCGGGATCACCGACTGGGCCGGCGAACTGGACCCGTTCTACGACCAGGCGTCCCGGATGCTGGGCGTCACCGAACAGCCCAGCATGACCGCCTCGGACGTGGTGATCCAGCAGGTGGCCGAGGACATGGGCGTCGGGCACACGTTCCGGCGCACCCCGGTCGGCGTGTTCTTCGGCGAACCGGGCAAGACCGTGCCGGACCCGTACTTCGGTGGCGCCGGGCCGGACCGCACCGGCTGCGTCGAGTGCGGCAACTGCATGATCGGCTGCGCCGTGGGCGCCAAGAACCGGCTCGACGTCAACTACCTCTACCTGGCCGAACGCGCCGGGGCGGTGGTACACCCGGACACCGAGGTCACCGCGCTGCGACCGGACGGCGACGGCTGGCGGGTGGAGACCCGGGCCGGCACGTTCACGGCCGGCCAGGTGATCCTCGCGGCCGGGGCGCTCGGCACCCAGCGCCTGCTGCACGCCATGAAGGACTCCGGTGTGCTGCCCCGGCTCTCCGGCCGGCTCGGCCGGCTCACCCGCACCAACTCCGAGGCCCTGCTCGGCGCGGCCACCAAGGAGGTGCCGGAACGGCCGTTCTCCGAGGGCATCGCGATCACCTCGTCGTTCCACCCGGACGCCGACACCCACATCGAGCCGGTCCGGTACGGTCCGCGCAGCAACGCCATGGGCCTGCTGTCGACGATCCTGGTCGACGGCGGCGGCCGGGTGCCGCGCCCGGTCCGGTTCCTGTGGCAGGCCCTGCGCCACCCGGTCGTCTTCGGGCACTCCCTGTCGGTGCGCCGGTGGAGCGAGCGCACCATCATCGCCCTGGTCATGCAGACCCTCGACAACTCGCTGACGGTCCGGCGCACCCGGTTCGGCCGGCTCACCACCAGCCTGGGACACGGCAAGGCCAACCCGGTGTGGATCCCGGTCGGCCACGAGGCGGTGCGGCGGATCGCCGACCGGATCGGCGGCCACCCCGGCGGCACCGTCGGCGACATCGTCAACATCCCCCTCACCGCGCACATTCTCGGTGGCGCCACCATCGGCGAGTCGCCCGAGACCGGGGTGGTCGACGCGTACCACCGGGTCTTCGGGCATCCCGGCCTGCACGTGATCGACGGCTCGACGGTGCCAGCCAACCTGGGCGTGAACCCGTCGCTGACGATCACCGCGCTGGCCGAGCGGGCCACCGCCCTCTGGCCCAACAAGGGCGAACCCGACCAGCGCCCGGCCCTCGGCGACACCTACCGCCGCGTCGATCCGATCCCGCCGCTCTCCCCCGCGGTCCCGGCGCACGCCCCCGCGGCGCTGCGGCTGATCCCCCGCACCCGATGATCCACCCGGTCCCGCGCGAATTCCGTCAAGACCAGCCGGCCGGCGCCGCGTAACGTGCGCAGGCATGAAGCCTCTCACCGGAAAGACAGCACTCGTCACCGGCGGCTCACGCGGCATCGGGCGGGCGGTGGCCCGCTGGCTGGCCGCCGACGGCGCCCGGGTGGTGTTCACCTACCACGAGTCGAAGGACGCCGCCGACGCCCTCGCCGCCGAGATCGGCGCGCAGGCGGTCCGCTGCGACCAGGCCGACCTCGCCACCCTCCCGGCCGTGGTCGAACCGGTCCGCGACGGCCTGGACATCCTGGTCAACAACGCCGCGGTCACCCATCGCGGCACGATCGCCGACCTCACCCCGGCCGACTTCGACCGCATCCTGACGATCAACACGAGGTTCCCGCTGTTCCTCCTCCAGGCCGCGATCCCTCTGCTCCGCGACGGTGGCCGGGTCGTCAACATCTCCACCCTCAACACCGCCGTCCCGGCGCCCGGCCTGGCCCTCTACTGCGCGAGCAAGGCCGCCCTGGAACAGATCACCGCGGTAGCCGCCCGCGAACTCGGCCCCCGCGCCATCACGGTCAACACCGTCTCCCCCGGCGCCACCGAAACCGACATGCTCCAGTCGGCCAACACCCCCGAGTCGCTGGCCCAGACGGCGGCCTTCACCGCACTCCAGCGCCTCGGCCAACCCAGCGACATAGCCGCGGTGGTCGCCTTCCTCAGCGGCCCCGACGCCGCCTGGCTGACCGGCCAGAACCTCCGCGCCACCGGCGGCCTGCTGATCTGACCCTCCCGGCCAGACCGCCACTTCCGCTCCCCGGCGGCACGAAACCCAGAACCTCCCCTGCCCGGTACGCGGTGGACCGCCCCCACCGAATCCGCCCGTCCCGCCCGCTCACCCGAGCCTGATCGGGCGGCTGGCGCCGCACGTGCCACCGGGTCCGGCTGACCCCAGAGCTGACCCTGCGGGTCTATTCGCAGGTCAGCCGGTCCGGTGCCGCCGCGGATGACGTGCCCGCCGAACCCGCGGGCGTTGCGCGGACCGGACCGGACCGGTCGGGCTCGGGGGAGGCGAGCCGGTTGGCGTGGACGTCGGTTGATGCGGTGTCGCCCGGAGGTCCCGGGGCCGGCGTCCGCAGCCACGTGTGCGGTGAGAATGCGACACCCGGTGCGGGTGTGACGACACCCGTTGCGGGTGTCGGGTTTCCCGGACGCATACGACTCTGCCGGCGAACTCACCGATCGGGGACCGGCTTCGTGGCCGTCACGCCACTGACCTCGGCGACCATCGTGGATGACGCGCCCCGGCCGGACCGTTTCGTCGATTCACCAGCAGCGTCAGCGCTCTGACCCCTGACGGCCGAATCGCTCGCCCCGCCCTCGCCGGCCGGGCGGGCGCGCACAGCGCACCGACTGTGCGCCCGGACCACCGCGACGACACGCGTGAGCGACCCCGCAGAGCCCACCGTGCGCGCCGGCCGGCACCTACCGGCTGCGGGAAGGCGCGGAGAACAATCGGCCAGCGGGCCAGCTGGACCCGGTGGCCCGTGCGGCGCTCGGGGCCAGCCACTGTCTCCCGGCCGGCCCCGGAGGTTGTCCCGGACTCCGTCAGGCAGCCCTGGGGCTCAGCTGGCCCCGGTGGCCCGTGCGGCGCAGGCCGCCGGGCCGGATCGCGCGGCTGGACCCGGTGGCCCGTGCGGCGCCAGCCGCCCGGGCCGGATCGTGCGGCTGGCCCCGGTGGCCCGTGCGGCGCCAGCCGCCCGGGCCGGATCGTGCGGCGCCAGCCGCCCGATCAGGCTCGCGTGAGCCGGCGGGACGGGCGGATTTCGGCGGGAGCGGTCCACCGCGTACCGGAGAAAGGTTGTGGGATCGGGATCCTGCGGTCACAGGACCGGAGCGTCCGTCCAGAGCTGGCGGGAGCGGCCGGAGAGGGCTTCGAGAAGGCCGACGGCCTGGCTGTCGGTGAGGCCGGCGACGAAGTCGATGACGGCGCGTCCGCGGGCCCGGGCGATGCGGTCGGGGGTGCCGGGCGGGAGTTCGGCTTCGGCGAGTTCGACCAGGTCGCGAAGCCGGGGTGGCAGGCGCTGTTCCTCGTCGGGGTCGGTGAGCCACGCCAGCAGGGCCTCCACCAGGGAGGACAGCAGGCGGCCCTGGCCGCGCTGGTGAAGGGCGAGGTCGGGACGTTCGAGGACGAAGCGGTTCTGGACGAATTTGAGTATCTGCACCTCGTGCCACTGGGCGCGGGCGAGCTGGACGTGGCCGCTGCGGACGGCCGGCTGGGCGATCATCTCGACCGAGTCGACGAGGCGGCGGGTCCAGTTCGCGGAGAAGGAGGCGACCCTGGCCTCGGCTTCCAGGGAGCCGTCGAACGGGCGGGCCAGGAGGCCGTCGACCAGTTCGGCGCGGACCAGCTCGACGGCGCCGGCGAAGGCCTCGTCGTCGGCGATCCAGCCGTCCTTGCGGTGCAGTCGGCGGCGCAGCGACTCGATGGCGCCGCCGGCCCGGTTCAGGTCGGTCTTCGGGCCCCAGCGCTGCCAGGCCATCAGCTCGGTGGCGACCAGGCCCTGCTGGAGGACGCCGAGGCGGTGCACGTCCTCCAGGTCGTGGATGGCGTAGGCGATGTCGTCGGCGGTGTCCATGACCGAGGCCTCGACGGTCTGCTGCCAGTCGGCGACCCGCCCGGCGAACGGGGCCCGGGCCGCCCGCGCGTCGGCGATCTCGGTCGAGTAGGCGCCGAACTTGAGGGAACCGCCGTCCGGGTCGTCGGGTGGTGCGGCGGCGCCCCGTGGCGGCGGGTCCATGAACCGCGGGTGCGGGTCCGGGTGGGTGAGCCGGGTCCACGGGTATTTGAGGATCGCCGCCCGGACCGCGCTGGTCAGGTTGAGCCCGATCGTCGCCTGCCCGCGGATCTCGGTGCTGGTGACGATCCGGTACGACTGGGCGTTGCCCTCGAACCCGTCCGCCAGGCCGAGCCGGTGCCGGGCCAGCCGGTCCAGCACGCGCTCACCGAGGTGGCCGAACGGCGGATGCCCGAGGTCGTGGGCGAGCGCGGCCGCCTCGACGACGTCCGGGTCGCAGCCGCCGAGTTTCTCGGCGAGGTCCGGGGCGGCGGCCCGCAGCCGGTCGGCGATGGCCCGGCCCACCTGCGCCACCTTGAGGCTGTGGGTGAGCCGGTTGTGCACCACCAGTCCCGCCCCGCCGGGGCTGATCACCTGAGTGACCTCGGCGAGACGGGCCAGGAAGGTCGAGCTGACGATCCGGTCCCGGTCCACCCGGAACGGGTTCGACGCCAGGTCACCGGGGGCGACCAGACGATCACCGAAAAGACGCTGGGCACGTGGATCGTCCATGCCCGGAAACTTACCGGGACTGCAGCGCGTCCAATGCGACGGCCATGGCGACGACGAGGCGGCGGTCCATGCCGGGGTCGTGGATGCTGACCCGGTACGTGTCCCGAAGCCCCCACTTGCGCACCACCGAGAAGGCCGGCCGGCCCTGGACGGTGAAGTCGAAGTGGTACGGCAGCCACGACATGGAGTCCACGAACCGCCGCAGGATCGCCACCCACTGGTTGCGTTCCTGACCGGTCGCCTGGCCGTAGCCGGGCTGCTCGACGATCCAGGTGGACCGCAGCAGCGAGGCCGCGAAGTCCTTGCGGAACAGGCCGATGGGCTGCCCGTCCACGTCGGTGACATCGTAGGTCGCGCCGAGGTCGATGACCTGGCGTGCCTTGAAACCGAGCAGCGGGGTCTGCTTGGTGTCGTCGGTGTAGAGGGTCACCTGTTCCTTGAACGCCAGCCGCTTTTGCTGGGCGAAGGCGAGGATCCCGGCTTCCGCGCCGGTGGCCGGGTCGACGGAGTGAACCTCGTACTGGTTGACCATGAGACGGATGCGCTGGCGCACGATCAGGTGCTGCTGCGCTTGGAGGGTGTCGAGCGTCACCGCGGCAGTGTGTCATACCGGTCACTTACTGAGGAGAGGCTGAGTGGCACGGTGGCAGTCGCCAACCGGGGCAGGTCAGACTGGGTGCCATGGCTAAGCGAAGGCGTACCCGTACCGTGATGGCTCTGGCGTTGGGCGCCGCGGCGGTGTGGGCCGCCCGCGACATTCCGGCGCAGCTCGGCGCCCGGGCGCGGGGCGCCCGGCGGACCCGGGTGGAGTCGTCACCACAGTTCTCCGGCGGGAAGTTCCGCAACACGGTGCCGGCCACCGAGGTGACCGCCGCGTCGATGCCGCGGCTGGCCGCGGCGGCGCTGACCGGCCGGGAGGCACGCCGCCCGCATCTGCCGGTCCCGGTGCTCACCCCGCCGCCGGGCGGCGACGCCCACGGCCTGCACATCACGTGGTACGGGCATTCCTCCGCACTGATCGAGATCGAGGGCCGGCGGGTCCTGCTCGACCCGGTGTGGAGCGAGCGCTGTTCCCCGTCCCGGCTGGCCGGCCCGCGCCGCCTGCACGAGCCGCCGGTCCCGCTGCGCGAGCTGCCCCCGATCGACGCGGTGGTGATCTCCCACGACCACTACGACCACCTCGACATGGCGACCGTGCAGACGCTGGTGGACCTTCAGGCCGCCCGTTTCCTGGTGCCGCTCGGCGTGGGCGCGCATCTGGAGCGCTGGGGCGTCCCGGCGACCCGCATCGTGGAGCTGGACTGGAACGAGCGGGCCACGGTGGCCGGGATCGAGTTCACCGCGACGCCGGCCCGGCACTTCTCCGGCCGGGGGCTGACCCGCGACGACACGCTGTGGGCCAGCTGGGTGATCGCGGGCCTGGCGCGGAAGGTGTTCTATTCGGGCGACACCGGCTATTTCCCCGGGTTCGCGGCCATCGGCGCCGAGCACGGCCCGTTCGACGCGACGCTGGTGCAGGTGGGGGCGTACGGCGACGACTGGCCGGACATCCACATGACCCCGGAGGACGGCGTGTCCACCCACGTCGACGTGAACGGCGGGCTGATGATCCCGGTGCACTGGGCCACCTTCAACCTGGCGTTGCACGACTGGGCGGAACCGGCCGACCGGGCCTGGCGGGAGGCCAAGGCCCGGGGCGTGCGGCTGGCTGTGCCGCGGCCGGGCGAGCGGGTGGATGTCGACAACCCGCCGCCGGTCGACGGCTGGTGGCAGCAGATCGTCTAGAAACCGTCCGGGAGTTCGATCCCGAAGCGGGCGCAGAGCAGCGGCACGTCGTGCCGGTCGGCGGCCCGGGGTGGGTAACCGGTGTGCCAGCGCACCGCCCACTCCGGGACCTCGCAGCGGACCGGCTGCCCGCCGATGACGCCCTGCCCGTCGAGCGCCCCGGCCGGGAAGGTCGTCCCGTCGACGGCCGAGCCGTAGTGCAGCCTGCCGTCCGGGAGCCGCTCGTAGAGGTGCAGGTCGACGCGGAGCCGGGCGCCGTCGTGGAGCACGAAGTTCCACGGGCGGTCGCCGGGCCACGGGAAGATGCGGTCGACGCCCCGGCTGGCGAGCGCCCGCAGAAGCCACTCCAGATGCCCGGCGGGCGCCCACAGGTCGAGGTCGGAGTGTTCCCGGGTCTGCTCGCCGAGCAGCGCGTCGACCGCCCAGCCGCCGCCGACGCAGGCGTCGACGCGATGTGCTTCGAGGGCGTCGAGGACGGCGGTGACCTCTTCGGCCGCCGCGAGGTGCCGCCCCGCCATCCGCCCTCCCGCTGTGTCGAGAGGGTCAGGTTGTCGCAGCGGCGCCGTCGGAGGCCATAGGCTTTTCGGCCGGGACGCAGATCCGGACCGCCCCGGGGACCACCTCGGCGGAGATCTTCCTGGTCTTGGCGCGGGCGCCGCCGTCGAGCTCGTACTCCAGCTTCGAGGCGAGTCTGACGTCGACGCGGCGGGCGCGGGTCATCCGGACGAACGGCGAGCGGTCGGAGCGGGTGACCGCCATGGTGCCCAGCGCCCGGGCCCATTCCAGGGCGTTCTGGGCGGTGGCGACGCCGACGTCGAGCCAGCCGTCGTCGGGCGCCGCGTCGTCGAAGGCCTGGATGCCGCCGGTGATGGTGCCCACGTTACCGATCAGGACGCAACTGGCCTCGTCGTCGAACCAGTCCGTGCCGTCGATCTTGATCTTCACGCGCGGAGCCTCGCCGTTGACGTGGCGCAGGCCGGTCCAGACGTACGAGAGTTTGCCGAGCCGGTCCTTGAGGCCACCGTCGGCGTCCTTGATCATGGCGCCGTCGAAGCCGACGCCGGCCATCACGGCGAAGTGCTCGCCGGCGAGCCGGCCCAGGTCGAGCCGCCGGTGGTCGCCGGTGAAGGCGATCTCGACGGCCTTCTCCAGGTCGTCCGGGATGCCGAGGTTGCCGGCCAGCAGGTTTCCGGTGCCGGCCGGCATGATCGCGACCGGGATCTTGCGGCCGCCCTTCTCCCGGGCGAGCACGTCGAGGGTGCGCTGGACCATGCCGTCACCGCCCCAGACGACGAGCAGGTCGGCGCCGTTCCGGACGATCTCACGGACCCGTTTCGGGGCTTTCCGGCTCTTCGGGACCTCGTGCCAGATCAGGTTCTCGACACCGCGGCCGGTCAGCAGGCGGCGTAGCTCGTCAAGCCCACCACCGAGGGTCTTCCGCTGGTGGGCGACGACGGCGATCGTGCGGGGGGTTCGCATGTCGCCGCCGTTACCCGGTCCGCGCGAAAATCAATCAGCGGAATCCGAAGCGGCGCTTCTTCTTCCGGCCGAACAACGCCTGCGCGGTGTCGGCACCCTGCCGGAGCAGGCGCGACACACGGTTGTTGGGACCACGCCGGCGCTCGACCCGGTCGCTGAGCTTGCGGGCCCCGGCGACACCGAGTGGGACGAGAACGGCGGTGAGGACGGCACGGCGAATGAAACTCCAGATCAGCATGCTCCTCTCTTACCCACCGGAGCAGATCAGTTCACCGTTTCCCGCATACGTTGTTCGGCGGCGGCGCTGCGGATCACCATGAGCCGCAGCTCCAGTTCGTCGGCGACGATCGAGGCCAGATGCTCCAGCGCCTTGAGCTGCCGCGGGCCGGCCTCCCGGGGCACGCTGTCGATCACGTTGACGGTGCCGAGCCGGTAACCGTCGTGGGTCCGGATCGGCGCGGCGGCGTAGAACCGCAGGCCCAGCTCGCCGCGGACCAGCGGATGTTCCAGGGTGCGCGGGTCCACCGCGGCGTCGTTGATCACGTAGACGTCGTCCTGCGCGATCACCGAGGCACACAGGCCGGGCTCCTTGCCGACCTCACGGACGCCGTTCAGGCCCTGGCAGGCGGCCAGCCACACACGGTCCTGCTCGACCAGGGACACGGTGGCGATCGGAGTGCCGAAGAGGGCGCCGGCCACGAAGGCGATCCGGTCGTACGCGTCCTCGACGGGCTGGTCCACCAACCGGTATCGGCGTACCGCCGACAGACGGGCCTGCTCCCGCGGATCGACGTTGTCCAGGTACTCGTAGGCGTTCGACGACTCTGTCATGCATCGAAGCCTATTGCCACCGGCCCCGGCACGTCGCACACCACGTCAGTCCGCGTCGACCGGCTCCGCCAGCGCCCGGACCCGGACGCGGGTGATGGCCCGCCCGGTCACCTCGGTCACCTCGGCGGTGAACTCGGGCAGGGTCACCACCTCACCCGGCTCGGTCGGGATGTGCCCGAGCGCGGCCAGCACCATCCCGGCGATCGTGGTGTAGTCGCCCTCCTCCGGCGGGTGGCCGTGGAAGCCGACGTCGGGCAGGTCGTGGATCGGGAACGAGCCGGGCATCAGCAGGGCGCCGTCGGCCTCCCGCACGGTCGAGGCGACGTCCCGGTCGGTCTCGTCGTAGATCTCCCCGACGATCTCCTCGACCAGGTCCTCGATGGTGACGATGCCGTCGATGGCGCCGCGCTCGTCGACGATCAGGGCGAGCGGCTGCCGTTCCGCCCGCAACTGTTTGAGGGCGTCGGTGACCCGCAGCGTCTCGGGCAGGAACAGCGGCGGCCGGGCCACCGCGTCGACCGCACCGGACGCGCCGACCAGATCACGCAGGTGCACCACCCCGATCACGTCGTCCAGCCCGGCCTTGCCGATCACCGGCGCCCGGGAGTGGCCGCCGTCGATCAGGGTGCGCAGCGCCCCGGCGGCCGGCGACCCGCTGGCCAGGGTGAGCACGTCGCGGCGGGGCACCAGGATCTCGCGCAGGATCCGGTCAGCGATCTCGAACGCGCCGGAGATGATGGTCCGCTGCTCGGCGGAGATCTCCTGCTGGGCGGCGACCAGGTCGCGGATCTCCTCCGGGGTGACCTCGTCGCGCTGGGCGTTCGGGTCGACGCCGGCCAGGCTCACCACCCCGTCGGTGGCTTTTCCGAGCAGCCAGACGGCCGGGCGGGAGAAGTTGGACAGCAGGTCGAGCGGGCGGGCCACCAGCAGCGCCCACCCCTCGGCCCGCTGCATGGCGATCCGTTTCGGCGCCAGCTCGCCGAGCACCAGCGTCACGAAGGTGAGCACCACCGTGGTCAGGAAGGTGGCCACCGGCTCGGCCGCGGTGCCGAGGAAGCCGAGCCTCCCGACCAGCGGTTTCGACAGGTAGAGGGCGACCACCGCGGAGGCCAGGAAGCCGGCCAGGGTGATGCCGATCTGGATGGTGGCGAGGAAGCGGTTGGAGTCGCGGGTGAGCCGGGCCAGCACCCGGCCGGGGCGGGACTCCCGTTCGAGGCGCTGCACCTGACCCTCCCGCAGCGAGATGAGCGCCATCTCGCTGCCGGTGAACACGGCGTTGACCAGGATCAGCAGAAGCACCAGGAGGACCGGCCCACCGACGCCACCCATCAACCCGCCCTTCGGGACAAATCACGCATTTCCGACCACGGTAGCGGAGTGGGGCAGATCAGAACCCGGCGAACGACCGCAGCGGCATCCGGGGACCGAACTTCGGGGCCTGGACGCCGCCCATCGCGAGCAGATCACAGACCCGGCCCCGGTGACCCTCGAACGGCGCCAGCAGCTCCAGCATCCGGGCGTCGGTGCCGCGCGGCTCGCCGGCCAGCGCCCAGGCCACCGTGTTCGGGATGTGGAAGTCACCGACGCTCACCGCGTCCGGGTCGCCGTAGGCGTACCGGACCGTCTCGGCGGCGGTCCAGGGACCGATGCCGGGCAGCGCGGTCATCCGGGCGGTCGCCTCGGCCGGGCCGGCGCATCGCTCCAGCCGGTCCGCCACCAGCGCGGCCCGCAGCAGGGCCTGGGTGCGGCGCTGCTCCACGCCGAACGGATGGAACTCCCAGTAGGCGGTGGCCGCCACGACGGCCGGGTCGGGCGGCAGCAGCAGATCCCCCGGGCCCGGCGCCGGCTCACCGAAACGACGGCAGACCGCACGGTACGACCGGTGCGCCTCCTTGCCGGTCACCTTCTGCTCGAGAACGGCGCGCAGCAGTCGCGGGAAGACCTGTCCGGTGGCCGGAAGGCGTACCCCGGAGAAGGTCCTGGCCAGGCGCTCGACGAGCGGATGCCGCGCCGCCAAGGCCGGGAAGCCGCCCAGATCGTCGCGGAGCCCGGCGATCGCGTCAGCGCGGTCGACGGCCCACTCCGCGCCCGGCCCGTGGCCGGTCGCGACCAACTCCCCGGCGGCACGGGCCAGGTGCAACGACGCGGGCCCCTCGGGCGTACGCATCGCGAACCGGAACCCGTCGGTGTCCAGCCGACCGCAGGGATCGTGCTTCGGAACCAGCAACGGCCGCACCGAGGCGCCGAACTGATAGCGCTCCGGTGGGGCCAGCCGTCGGGTCACGGTCATCGCGCCACTATCCCACCCCCGCGCCCGGGCGTGCCCGCACGGAACAGGCCGATGGCCCTGACCGTGCTCCGGGGTCAGGGCCATCGGTGTGGTGACCGGACGCCCGAGTCGGTCCGGTCTCCCTCCGCGGCGCCGAGCCCGGTGGTGGCCGGGCGGTCCTGCCGCGTCTCTCGTCCGGCAGGGGGAAGGACGAGTGCCGGACCGAAGGGGGGCCCGGACCGGGGTGGGAACCCCGGCCCGGTCCGGTACGGCGACGGCGGCAGCGGCGTCCGCGGTCGGTGGTGGTCGCCGGTCAGCGGACCCGGATGCGAACCGAGTCGAAGGCCGGCGTCTGGTTGGCGCGCTCCATCATCGGCGTACGGTGCGAACCGTCACCGGCCCACGAGGAGCACTGGAAGGTGCCCGACTGGGGCAAGCCCGGCACCTGGATGGCGACGGTGTCCGGCTGGGCGCCACCGCGGCTGTCCTCGGTCGCGACGAAGAACGCCGGGACCGGGTCCGGGGCGGGCGCCTGGTTCTGGCTGTCCAGGATCCGGCACGCGGTGTGGAAGTGACCGCGGACCAGGCCGCCCTGCAGCACGCTGGACTCCACGTAGTAACCGCCCTGGCCGGCCGCGAGGAAGCGGTCACGGATCAGGTTGCGGGTGCTGACCTGCAGGGTGAACGGGGCGTTCCGGTTCACCACGCGGGGGGCGCGGGTGATGAGCAGCGTCGGGTTGTTCGCGGCCGCGCCGACCTCACCGAACTCGGTCGAGACACACCGGTTGCCACGCTGGAAGCCGTCGTGCGCCTCCAGGTCCGAGGTCTCACAGCTGTTGGTGAGGATGCCGAGACCGGCGCCGGGCGGAGGAGTGGTCGCGGTGGGAGCGGGGTCCGGCTGCTCCTCGCCCTGGTCACCGCCGTTGCCCTGGTCGCCGCCACCGTTCTGGTCGCCGCCGCCGTTGTTCCCACCGTTGTTCTGGTCGCCGCCGCCGTTGTTCTGCTCCTCCTCGGCGGGCTGGCTGGCCTCGCCCGCGGGCTGGCCGGCCTCGCCCGCGGGCTGGCCGGCCTCGCCGGCGGGGGCGCTGGTGGCCGCGTCGGACGGCGCGGCGCTGGCCTGGCCGCCGTTGTTGCCGCCGTTGTTGCCACGGCCGCCACCGTTGTTGTTGCCACGGTCGCGGCGGGCCAAAGTGGTGGCCTCGCTCTCGGTGGCGACGTTCTCGAACACCCACTCGCGGCAGCGGTTGCGCACCTCCGCGGTCGTCGCCACGTCGCCGGCGCCATCGTCCGCATGCTGCGTGACGTTGCCGTTGTTCGTGGTGTACGTACCCTTCCGGGTCTGGGTCGAGAGCCGTGTGGAGTTCGGCGCCTGCAGGTCGTCACACGCTGCCAGGGCCCGGTCGGTGACCGTGTCCTCGGTGGCCGCGTTGGAGATCTGCGTGACGGTCACAACGCCACCGAACGCTGCCGCCGAGGCTGCGGCGATGGCGATGATGCGGCGCCGACCGCTGAACCAAGTCGGGGAATTGGCGCGGCGGTACTTGGACCTTCGCATGGGTGACACCTTTCTTCGTCGCCGTGGGCGATTTCGAATTACCGCGCGCGGAAGATGCGCATGGTCGTGATGACCCCGACCACCAGCGCGGCAGCGAGGACCAACAGGATTACGGTGTTGCTGAGGCCGGGCATGTTCTCGCCCTCGGTCGCCGCGACCAGCATCTGGTTGTCGATCGGGACCGGGCCCTGTCCGGCGGCGGCCGGCGCGGGCGCCGTGGGCAGCGCCGCGTAGTCGACGATGCCGCTGCTCTCCAGCAGGGTCATGTGGGTCGCGACGAACTGGTTGGTCTGTTGCGCCAGAGCGCGCACCGTGTCGTTGCGCGTGGTGGCGCGGATCGTGGCGATCGCCGGGAAGATCTTGCCGTGGGCCGCGCGGAGCCGGTCGATGAAGATCTGGTCGAACTGCTCCGGGGTGGCCGCGGTGCGCATCTCGTTCAGCCACGCCTCCTGGTCACCGTTCGGCTTGTTGGGCAGGCTGATCCCGAGCTTCTTGGCCGCGGTGCGGTCCAGGCTGTCCAGCGCGACGTGCTGCGCCGCGATCGACTGGCCGATCTTCCGTACCGTCGCGTTGTTCGACTTCTCCACGGCCATGTTCCCGGCCGGGACCTCCCAGAGGCCGGCCAGCCGGACCTTGATGACGAAGTCACGGTCCGCGGCGCTGACCGTGCCCGTGCCCTTGTTGGGCAGGCCCGAGGTCTGCGGCACCGGAACGGGTTCGGCGGCGTGAGCCACCCCGGCCGGCGCGAGCATGAACGCCAGGGATAGGGCCAGGGTGCCGACCAGCCATCGGGGGGTACGGCGGGTCCTCATCGTGTCCTCCAACATCCAATGCCTCGTGTGTGCCGGATCAGTAGCTGTAGTCGCCGCCGGACCCGTCACTGCCGGCCTCGCCGGACGTGTCGTCGCCGGACGGCGGAGCGACCGGCTTCGACACGGCGGGCAGACAGGTCAGGTTCTTCGTGCCGGTGGGGGTGATGACGAACCACGTGCCACTGACGTTCTGGCCCTTCCACTGACCGGGCTTCTTGTCGCCGATGTAGCGGTAGAGCGGCCAGCCCTTGAGGGTGAGCTGCTTGGTGCCGTCGGCCCGGGTGACCGTCCCGACCAGGGACTTGTCGACGCCCTTGAGGGTGGGCTCACCGTCGTTCGTGACCGCCGGCGGCCAGATCTTGGCGCAGTCGCCGTTGCAGTTCGACTTCGCCGGGTCGTCGGAGTCCTTGTCGAAGCGGTAGAGGACGAAGCCGTCCTCGTCCTGAACGGTGCTGCCCATCCGGGCGACCTTGGCCGCGTTCAGTTCGGTGGTGGCCACCTCGTCGCTGATCTCCGGGGTGTTCGCCTCCCCGCCGTCGGCCGGGTCGGCCGGCGCGGTCGCCTCGGCCGTGGGGTCGGCGCCATCGGCGACGGCCTCCTCGGTGGCGCCCGGTGAGGCCTGGACGTCGTTGGAGGCCGGCTCGGCGGCGTTGCCGTAGTCGGCGGCGCCGGCGTCGAATCCGGCCGGGGCACAGCCGGGCAGTGTGATCACCGCCGCCAGCGCCGCGCCGACGACCGACAACTTTCGCTTCTCCGGTACCACGAGCCCTCCCGGCTGTTTCATGGCTCTACCATTTCCGGGCAGTAGTACGGAGAGGGTGCGAAGTCGGTTGAACATTCGGATGGATCAAATCAATGATTTTTCGGTTGAACCTTCCGGCCCGGCCGTACGTTAAGAGAGGACCCGGTGCGCGAAAAAGGCCCGGCCGCGTGGGCGGCCGGGCCTTTTCGTGGTCGTACGGTTACGGAACGCGAACCAGTGTCTGACCCGCGCCGGTCGCGGTGATCTCCTGCACCTGGACGTGCGCGATCTTGTCCCGTGGCGTGGCGGTGACCGCCTGCAGCATCAGCGGGGTCGGGTTGGCGGCGGTGCCCCACCCGGTCTCGGTCACCGTCCAGTCGGCGACCTTCTCGGCCGTGCCGTCGGTGCGCACCACGAAGAGGGCGCACGTCTTCGGTCCGGTGATGTTGGCGACCGCGAAGGAGACCTGGGTGCCCCAGTCCTTCTTCAGCAGACCGACCGCGGCGGCCACGTTGGTCCGGTTGTCGGTGCCGCTGTAGTTGTCGCCGGGCAGTTTGGTGCCACCGATGGCCACACCGTCGGCGCTCGGCAGCTGGTCCAGCTGCTCGCCGCCGCGCTGCGCGCCGGTCTCCGCCGGGGCCTCCGGGCCGGGGGCCAGCCACCTGCCGCCGGCGAAGAGCGCGCCGATGGAGAGCATCGCGAAGACGACCACGGCGGCGGCCAGCGAGTAGAGCCGGCGGCTGTTGGCCCGCTGCCGCTCCGCGCCGACCTCACGCATCATCCGGTTCAGCACCGCGCCGTCCTGCCCGGACCGCTCGGCGGCCACGAACGCCTCGGCGTCGACGGTCGAGAGGACGTCCGCCACCTGGACGAACGACTCCAGCTCGTACGCGCACTGCGCGCAGTCGATCAGGTGGTCCTCGAAGCGGGCGGCATCACGGTCGTCGAGGATGCCGAGGGCGTACGACGCGACGTCGTAGTGCTGCTCCTGCGTCATTCCGTCACCCCCCGCTGCTGTAGTGCGGTACGCAGCGCGCGCAGAGCGTAGTACACCCGCGACTTGGCCGTGCCCAGCGGCAGGTTCAGCGCCTCGGCGGCCTCCGGGACGGTACGGCCACGGAAGTACGTCTCGATCAGGATCTCCCGGTGCGAGTGGCTCAGCTGCCGGAGAGCGTCCGAAACCGTCATCGACTGCAGCACCTTGTCGGTCTCGTCGGACGTGGTCGGGAAGCTCTCCAGCTCCCGATCGTACGTCTCGGCGGGACGCGCGTTGGCGCTGCGGTGCTCGTCGATGGCGATCCGCCGGGCCACGGTGACCAGCCAGGGGCGCAGCGACTGCTGGCCCTGGGCGCCGAGCCGGTGCGCGTTGCGCCAGGCCCGGAGCAGGGTCTCCTGCACGATGTCCTCGGCGCGCTGCCGGTCGCCGCCGGTCAGCCGCAGCACGAACATCAGCAGCGGGCCCGCGTGCTCCTCGTAGAGCGTCCGCACGAGGGTGTCCTCGTGGCTGGGAGCGCTGCTCGGAGCGGCCTCGTGCCGCGGGCCCTGCCGCGGGATCACCGTGCCCTGGTCGCCGTGGTTGCCACCGTCCAGAGCCTGCCACCTACCACCGGAGTGTTGCCGTGCCATCACGCGCACCCTCTCCGGCGCGAGCCGTTCCTCGGCCACCGCATGCATCGATACCTCCGCCCGGACCCTTCCCCGTCGCCTGAGATACGGCCGGGGAGCCCTGCCGGGATCAAAGCCGGGGCGAGATTTTCCGGGACACTTGGTCTCAACGGTCCTCCGCTGCGTTCGTGATCGAGACGGCGCACCGGGCGCCGATCACCCTCCGTATTGATCAACACCGATTGGGACGCCAGGTAAGGCGGAATGATACTCAGTGACAATCGCCCCTGGACATGTCCCTGAGAATAATTCTCGGGGGTACGGAGAGAGCGCGATCTCGCAGCGTGAAGGAGCGATTTCGCTGCGTTGCCACAGGTGCGTATTGTGCGGCTAATACGAACCTCGGTGAACCGATCGGGGGATGCCGGAATGCCACTTGGCCCCTTTCGGGCGACACCCGTGCGGGAGCGCTCCCAATTCTTGATTCCCCTGTTCGGAGGGTGACCGGCACGCCGCGCGGGACACGCTCGCCGAACCCTCCGGCGGGATCCTCCGGCGGCACCGCGAACCCGCTTCCGGGATCCGGATCCCCGTCCCACGCCATGAGACGGCGGGGTCATTCCTGAGAGCACGGCGCCCAGCACGTGGACGCACCTCGGGAGACCTTGTGTGCACGAGCACGACGACGGCCCCGCACCCGACGGCTCATGCTGACTCACCGTGCACAACCGACAGCCGTCAGAACGCACGAGCCGAGTCGCGGGCGAGAGCACGATGCAGGACCCGGGCGTCACCCAGCATCCCGCGCAGGCGGCGCTCCAGGCCCGCGATCGGCACCAGATTCTGTGGAGCCCGGGGATCCTTGTACGCCGACGAGGCGAACCGCGGCAACGTCGCCAGCGACACCTCGGCCAACTCGATCGCCTGCTCCGGCGACAACTCGGGCGAACACTCCACCCGGACGATCCCGGACCACGGCGCGCCCGACGAACCCGGCAACCGCAGATACCACGACCAGCCGCCCCAGACCGTCCCCAGATGGAAGACCGGGGTCCGCTGCCCCGGCCGCAGCCGCGGCACGATCGCCTCCTGCGCGGCCGGCAGATAGTGCTTCTGCTGGGTCTTCACGTAACCGATGGTGCGGGGCAACTGGCGCCGGTTACGCAGCGGCCCGTCCACGATCAGCAGATCGGTGCCGTCCGAACCGCCGTCCCGCGCGGCCGACGAGATCTCGATCTCCAGCGCGGTGAGCGGGCCCTGCACGGCCGCCGGCAGCTTGCTCGCCTCCCCCTGGCCGCTGACCCGGTGCACCTCGTAGCGGACCGTCCCCGCCCGCACCTCACCGAGCGACGGACTGGCGGTGAACAAGCCCCGGCCGACCCGGGCGACGGCCAGCTCCGCCGCCCCACGGGCCAGGTCGCAGCGCACCACGCCGGCCGCGAACGAGGCGGCGAGCCCCGCGTACGAGGTGCCGTCGTCCTCGGCCGTCCACACCTGAGCGTCGTTGCGCCGCACCCCGTCGACCAGGAACACCACGTCCGGCGCCCGGGCGCCCGCCGCCACACCGATCGGCGCCCACTCGGCGGCCGGCACCTCCACGTCGACGTCCACCTGGGCGCTGCTGGACGAGCCCGGCCCGTCGCCGCCCTCGCCACCCTCGAACGACGCGCCGTAGGACGGATCCCACGCGTCGACGAACACTCTGGTCACAGGCCGACCCTCTCGACATGGGCGGTACGCGCGTCCTTGCGCACCTCGAACCGGACCGGCACCCGCTCGGCGAGCGCGTGCACGTGAGTCACCAGGCCGACCATCCGGTCGCCGCGAGCCGCCAGGTTCTCCAAGGTGGCCGCGACCACGTCGAGGGTGGTCGCGTCCAGCGTGCCGAACCCCTCGTCCAGGACGATCGACTCCAGGCTGGCCGCCGTGGTGCTCATCCCGGCGAGCTGCTCCGACAGGGCCAGCGCCAGCGCCAGCGAGGCCTGGAACGTCTCGCCACCGGACAGCGTCCGCACGGCACGCCGCAGCCCCGCGTCGTGGTGGTCCACGACGTAGAACTCGCCCTTCTCGTGCATCAGCTCGTACTGTCCGCCGGTGAGCTCCCGCAGGATCCGGGAGGCGCCGTCGACCAGCAGGTCGAGGGCCTCCTCCAGCAGCCAGCGCTCGAAGTTGTTGGCCCGCAGGTGCCCGGCCAGCGACTTCGCCACCCGGCCCTCCCGCTGGAGAGTCTCCCGCTGCCCGGCCGCGGCCCGGGCCTGCTCGCGGCGCTCGGTGGCCCGCTGCCAGGCCGCCCCGGCCCGCTCGGCGGACACCGCGGCGGCCCGGATCAGGCCCGCCTCGCCGACGTCACCGGCCGGCGCGGTGGCCCCGGCCGCGGCGAACAACCCCACGACCGCCTCGTGCACCCGGACCGTCGAGGCACGGGCCGCCCGCACGGCGGCTTCCGCCTCCTCCCGGGCGGCACGCCGGCGGCCGTGCTCGGTGGCCGCCCAGTCGACCAGAGCCCGCCAGGCGCCGGCCAGATCCCGCCGGTCGGCCGGCGGCGGCACGAACCGGGCCAGGCCGTCACGGGCCGCGTCGAACCGCTGCCAGGCCGCCCGCTGCTGCTCCTCGGCGCTGCGGACCAGCGCCTGCGCCCGGCGGTGCGCCTCACGGGCGGCCCGGACCGCGGTGGCCGCGCCCTCCAGCCGCCCCTGCAACTCGCCCAGCTCGGCCAGCCGCTGCCGCAACGTCTCCACCCCGGGCAGGCCCTCCACCGCCTTGCGAACCTCGGCGAGACGGGACAGGTGATGCTCGTACTGGCCGCGCTTGCGCTCCAGATCGTTCGCCAGGTCGCGGGCCACCGCGTCCCGCTCGCGCCACCGGGCGGTCGCCTTCTCCGCCTCCTCCTTCGCGGCGTTGCCGGCCGCCTCGGCGATCCGCACCGCCGACTCCCGCGGCACCTCCGGCACCTCGGTCACCGTCTGCTCGCAGACCGGGCAGGCGCCGCCGGCGGTCAGATGGCCGCGCAGAGCCGCCGCCCGGTCCCGTTGCTGGGCGTCCCGGTAGTCCTGCCGGGCCTGCTCCAGCAACTGCTGGGCGCCGAGGTGATGGGCGTGCGCCAGCTCGGCGGCGGCGACCGCGTCCCGGTGCTCGACCTCGGCGACCGACACCTTGCCGGCGAACCACTCCTCCTGCTCGACCAGACGGCCCAGCTCGGTGTGCCGGTCCAGCGCCACCCGCAGACGGCCCGGATCGCCGGCCGCGGTCAGCTCGCCACGGATCTTCTCCTCGGCCTCCTCGGCGGCGTGCACCTCGTCGGCCGCGCGGGTGGCCGCGTCACGGGCCGCGGCGATCGCCCCGGTCGCCTCGGTCAGCCCGGCCGGCGCCCGGACCGCGCCGAGAGCCGCCAGCTCGGCGTCGAGCGCGTCCCGCGCCTCGGCCGCGGCGGTCTCCGCCTCCCGGGCGGCGCGCAGCCCCGGCACGGCCGCCTCCACCGCGGCGGTCAGCTCCCGCATCCGCTCGAGCTGGGCGGCGGACGACTCGACCGCCTCGTCGGTGGCGTCCGCCAAGGCGCTGAGCTGCTGCTCCACCACGGTCAGCTTGGCCTCCGCGGCCCGGCTCCGCTCGGCCGCCTTGACCTGCACCTCCTCGTAGACGTGCAGGCCCAGCAGGTTGATCAGGATCTGCTGACGGGTGGCCGGTTTGGCGTGCAGGAAGTCGGCGAACTGCCCCTGCGGAAGCACCACACAGCTGGTGAACTGCTCATACGGCAGACCGACCGCCTCCAGCACGGCGGCGTCCATCTCGGCGGGGGTGCCGGCCATCACCTCGCCCAGATCGGTCAGATCCATGCCGGTGTCGAGCTTGGTGACGTCGAAGCCGGGCGGCATCAGCTGCAGCCCGGCCCCCGCCGTCTTCACATTGCCCCGGCCGTCCCGCCGGACCACCCGGGTCGCCACGAACCGGTTGTTCGCCGACTCGAAGACCAGCCGCACCCGCGCCTCCGACGCCGACGGGGCCAGCGCGTTGCCGATGCCCCGGGCCCCACCCCACCGCGGGACGGTGCCGTAGAGGGCGAAGCAGATCGCGTCCAGCACCGTCGACTTGCCCGAGCCGGTCGGGCCGACCAGGGCGAAATAGTCGGCGTCGGTGAAGTCCACGGTGGTCTGGTCCCGGAACACCGTGAACCCGGCCATGTCCAGCCTCAATGGCCTCATTGGTTGCTGCTCACCTCGTCGTACAACTGGTCGAAGAGCTCGCGGACGCCCTCCTCGGCGTTACCGCGACTGTCCAGGTAGTCGCCGAACAGCTCACGCGGGGAACGGCCGGCCCGCTCCGCCGCACGCGCGCCCGACCGGCTCGGCAGCATGTCCGGGTCGATGCGCACCTCCAGCGCGTTGGGCAGCAGCTCCTGCACGTCCTCCCGGAGACCGGGCCGCGGCGCCTCCCGGACCAGGACACGAAGCCAGGCGTCCGGAAGGTTCACCGTGGCGAGCTGCTCCAGGGTGCCGCGCACGGTCCGCAAGGTGAGCGCCGAGGTGACCGGCACGTCCCGCACGTGGGCGGCCTTCTCGGCGGAGACGTCGACGATCGCCACCGAGCAGACGTTCTCCTCCTCGCCGAAGTCGACGGCGAGCGGGCTGCCCGAGTAGCGGGTGGGACAGGGCGAGATCACCGACTGGGTACGGTGCAGATGCCCCAGGGCCACGTAGTGCGCGTTCGGCGGGAAGACCGTGGCGGGCACCGCGTAACCCATGATGGTGTGCGCCTCGCGCTCGCCGCCGCCGGTGCTCGCGCCCACGATCGTCATGTGGGCGGTCAGCAGGTTGACCACGCCCGGCTCCGCGAACGGCTCGCTCAGCTTGGCGATCAGCCGGGCCACCAGATCGGCGTACGTCTGGTTGGCCTCGGCGGCGGTCAGCTCGTACATCTCGGCGGCGCGAATCGCGTACCGCTGGGAGAGGAACGGCATGGCCACCAGCCGCCACCGCTCGCCGCCCCCGGTGACGCCTTCGATCAGAAGATCCTTCAAATCGAGGGCGTACGATCCGCGCAGCTCGATGCCGGCGGCGTCGGCCCACGGGCGCAGCGCGTCGAGAGCGGCCCCGTTGTCGTGGTTGCCGCCGATCGCCACCACCCGGGCGCCGGTCCGGCGCAGGGCGGAGAGCGCCCGGGTCACCAGCCTGGTGGAGTCGGCGGTCGGCGCCGCCGAGTCGTAGAGATCACCCGCCACGATCACCAGATCGGGCTTCTCGGCCTGAGCGATCTCGATCACCTGTGCGAGCACCCGCCGGTGCTCGTCACGACGGTCGCGGCCCTTGAGAACCTTCCCGACGTGCCAGTCGGACGTGTGCAGGATGCGCATCGCTGAACCCTAGTCCGAGACCTAGAACGGAATGTCGTCGTCGGCCCCTGGTCGCCCGCCTATCACGGCGAACGGGTCGGCGCCCTGCACGATCGAGCGCAGCGTCTCGGCCGGCGGCGGCCCCGACTCGGACTTGCGGGTCGCCCAGGCCGGGAACGGGAACTCGACGCAGAGCGGGACCGGGATGTCCGGCTGGTTGACGAACATCGTGCCCGGCCGGGCCAGCAGGGCGCGCTGGCGCATGGCCGGGGGCAGGAAACCGTACTCAGGGCGGGACGCCTCGGCCGGGTCGAGGCGGCCGACCACGCGAATCGCCGAGTTCGTCACGATCCGCCGCTCCACCTCGCTGGCCGTCTGCTGGGCGCCGATCAGGATCACGCCGAGCGAGCGGCCACGCTCGGCGATGTCCAGCAGCACCTCCTTGATCGGGGAGGAGCCCTCCCGGGGTGCGTATTTGTTCAGCTCGTCGAGGACCACGAAGAGCAGCGGGCGGCCGGTGCCGGACTTCTCCTTCTCCTCGAACTCGGTCTTCAGCGTCACACCGACCACGAACCGCTGCGCCCGGTCCGGCAGGTTGTGCAGGTCGACCACGGTGACCTGGGCGCTGTCCGCGGTCTTGATCTGGTGCGGCCGGCGCTGCGCCAGGTCACCGCGGATCAGCCGGGACAGGTCGCGCTTGCTGCCGATCAGCCGGCGGGCGAAGGCGTTGACCGTGCCCATGTTGACCGCACTGCCCGCCCAGGTGGACCGGGTCTCGTCGTCGGTCAGCTGCTCGACCACGTGGTCGACGAGATCCTGGTACGAGCTGATGCGCTGCCCGTCGATGCTGATCCCGCCCTCGGCGGGCGCCGCGTACCGGGCCAGGTGGGCGGTGACCGAGTGGACCACCATCGTGTACTGCTGGCGCTCGTCGTCGGCGTCGGCGAACACATACGGCAGGAGCTTGCGCTCGCAGAACTCGGCGAGTGTCCAGTAGAACGCGTCGACCCCGGTGAGGCGGCTCGCCACGTCCGGAGAACCGGAGGAGTCCCCGGCGCGGGGCGGGGCGTAGACCCGGACGTCCGGGAACGGGGCGGCGGGCAGGCCGAGAAGCGCATACGCCTCGCGGGTCCTGTCGTCGAGCTTCGTATTCGGATGGTCCAGGAAGAGCAGGTCCTCGCCCTTGACGTTGAAGATCAGGGCGCGGGCGTTGGCGCCGTCGGCGCCCAGCTGACCGGACCGGAACACCGAGTAGAGCAGGAACGTCGCGAAACTGGTCTTGGTGGCCACGCCGGAGATGCCGGAGATGGACACGTGCGCGCCGCGGGTGCCGTCGAGGAAGTCCGCGTTCAGGAAGACGGGCACACCGTCGCGGCCGGTGCCCATCGGGACCCGCCGCTCCATCCGGTCGAAGTGCAGCGCGGCGTCACGGGCGTCGCCGCTGGCCCGGTGCACCACCGCGCCGGGGGCGGGCGGCACGTAGAGCTCCGGGTCGACGCGGGTGGTGGTGATCTCGGCGGCCTCCTGCACCATCGCGGGCAGGGTGCCGTCGGCGATGGCGAACACGTCCGAGTCGAACTGGGCCCCCTCGTGCCGGGCGCGCACCTGGGTGACCACCCCGGCGATCGTCACCGGCTCGCGGTCCGGCAGATCGCGCCTGGTCACCACGACGTCGTCGAGCTGGAGATAGCTGCCGGGGGTCACGGCCGTCCAGAACTGCAGAGGGGTGGCGTCCGCGGTGCCCAGCACGCGGCCGACGGGGGAAGTTTCGTCAGACACGCCGATCATCGTGCCTCAGAGGTACGACAAAATGCCCGCGGCCTCCGTCGTCCACAACTGGTGGGGTTCATCCACAGAGTTATGCACAAGATCTTGAATTCGTAGGTCAGGCGCTCCGCGCAATCCCCCAAAAAGGCGAGCGCCTACCTGATCGACCTCGACCACGTCGCGGCAGTTGCGGATGCCGATCTCGGCGTTGTCACGTGCCGTCATGCGGCAGCCGGCCCGGGAGCACGTCGGATCAGGATGACGCTGTACGCCACGATCCATGCCAGCCAGAGAAGCCAGCCCGTGAGGCCGAGCAGGGCGAGGGGGTTGACGCTGCCGACGCCGTATGGGCTGGTCGTCGCGGTGACGAGGAGCAACGTCGCGGCGAGGAGGCCAATACCGGCGTGCCATCGGGCTATGGAGCCGGTGCGGATGCCGAACATGGACAGCCCGAGCAGTGCGGTTGCCAGGAAGACCTGGTTGAAGCCGAACAGGGCGGTGTACAAGCCCCAGAGACCGGCGACGCCGCTGTCGTGCCGGGCTGCGGAGATCAGTGCGAGGCGCGTGGCCTCGACGCTGGTGAACACGACCGACTGCATGAGCACTCCGGCGAGACCGACAAGAGACCACGGGTCCGCCCGGGTCTGCTCATCGCGCCGGAGGCAGACGCAGACTCCGACGGCGAAGATCGTGGCCAGTAGCCAGGCCAGCGGCAGGAGCGCTGAGGCCAGGCGCAGTGAACCGGCTCCGGCGGCGAAGACCGTGGTGATCTCGTCGCGGGACACGGCTTCGGACGGGGTGGGAAAGCCTGCCGCGGTCAGCAGCAGGTTCGCCACGATGAGGATGACGACGAAACCCACGCCGGCGATGCCGGCAAGGCGAGCGAAGCTCACTGCGGTCTCCTTCGATCGAGCGTTACGCCGACGCGTGGACGAGCCGGTGGATGGCCGGCAGGGCGCGCATCGCATGGGCGTCGAGGGTCGCGCGCACGAAGCGATGGAAGCTCGGCCGCGTGAGTTGTCCGGCCAGGAAACGGATCGGTCCGGCAGGCAGGCGCGCGTAGTTGACCAGTGCGAACGACGAGGGTCCGATGGGCCGCAGGGCGGTGGAGTTGTCGATACCGGTCTTGGTGGTGTACCAGCCGGTGACAGAGCGCCAGACCGCTTCGGCGTCGGTGTCCGGCGCGGCGGTGAAGTGGTTGAACAGGAAAGCGCCGTCGGTCCGGGCTTCGGTGTCGCCGATGCGGGCCACGTTGACGCCGCCGAGAATGTGCTCGCCGGCGAAGGCGGAGACCTCGTCACAGGTACGCACCGTTTGCAGCTGGTCCGCGTCCCTTGTCCGGATCAGCACGGCGAGGTCGTAGCGCGGTGCGCCCGGCAGTGGCGGGATGAACACCGCCCGAAAGATGCGGGCGGACATGACGTCCTCACGGCGCATGAGCGCGGGAACGGCCTGCACCAGTTGCGCCGCCACCCGTTGCCGGCGCGGGGTGCGGGTGTAGACGGGTGACCGTTGTGCGGGCTCGGCCTGAAAGCCCAGATAGATGAATCCGTACGGTTCCGGCTCGGCGAACCGGGGTGGCCGATAGGGCATGGCGCGTCCTTTCCGGGTTGTCGGTGGCGAATCAGTACGCGATGCCGATCGCCCGGTGGATCGTCGCGGGGTCACCTGCGGCGGCGAGCATGGCATGGGCCACGTCAGCCCGCGAGATCGTGTAGCCGCGCGCGACGTTGCCGCCGATGACAGTGCGGTACCGGCCGGTCAGTGGTTTGTTCACCAGCTTCGGCGGCCGTACGACCGTCCATTGCGCCGGGCTGTTCGCCATCGCATGCTCCATGGCCCGCAGGTCCGCGTACAGCTCTTCGAGCAGGGCACTGATGGCCGGCAGGACAATGCGGCGGTTGAGGAAACTGTCCCCGTCGGGTGTCGGGCCGACCGGAGCGGCGCTGACCGCGATGAGGCGACGGACACCTTCAGCGTGCATCGCGCTCAGGATCGCGCGCGTAGCGGTGGAGGCGACGGGCCCGTCGTGGCGTCCGCGCGGACCCACACCGGACAGGACCACGTCGTTGCCGCGCACCACGGGGGCCAAAGCATCAGCGTCGTCGAGTGTCGGCACCGTCGTGACCTCCAGTGCCCTGTGACGCACGTCGAGGCGGGCCGGGTCGCGGACGACCGCGGTCACGGTGAACCCGCGGTCGAGCGCCTGGCGCACGACGTGGCTTCCGATGCCCCCGGTTGCTCCGAAGACGGTCACCCTCATCAGCATCCTCCAAGTACGGACCGCTAGTAACTGTTACCGTAGCGGACAATAACGAGGACGTACAATATTGCGGTGCTCCACGATTCCGTACCAGGCATGGACCGGCCGTTGGTCAGCCGGGCCAACTTCCTGCTGTCACAGCTCGGCTTCCACGTCGCGCAGACGTTCGCCGCGCGATTGGCGCCGCTGGGCATCGCGCCGAACCACTTCGGGCTGCTCATGCATCTGGAGCGCAGCGAAGGCGACACCCAGCAACAGCTCGC
The DNA here is from genome assembly GCF_040656595.1 of Actinoplanes sp. NPDC049802. Classification (NCBI taxonomy): domain Bacteria; kingdom Bacillati; phylum Actinomycetota; class Actinomycetes; order Micromonosporales; family Micromonosporaceae; genus Actinoplanes; species Actinoplanes sp. NPDC049802. The sequence continues at coordinate 12,464 of NZ_JBFAMR010000041.1, read as the reverse complement.
CGACGCACTGGGCATCCACCGCAAGGTCATGGTCGGCCTGCTCGACGACCTCCAGCAGCGCGACCTGGTCGAACGTCGGCGGCATCCCAGCGACCGACGTGCCCACGCCATCCATCTGACCGAGGCCGCGCGCGAGCTGCTGCCCCGCGCTCGCCGGGTCGCCGACCAGCACGAAGACGAGATCCTCACCCCGCTCGACGCCGGCGAACGCGTCCGGCTTGTCACTGTTCTGCAACGGCTCGCCGAGCACACCGGGAACCCGGCCGGCGTCCACCCGGGCCTGCACCAATCGGCCGCCCGATCTCGCCGGCCCGTCGACTGACCAGGCATCGCCGTCCGTCAGCGGGCCGCTGCCTACAGCTCATCCGAACCCAAGTGGTCCGAAAAGCCGCGAGCCCTGCGCACTGCCGCCTGGTCACCGACCCACTGGGGTGGTCCGACCCCAGCGTCCGGATGGCATGACGAGCCCACCGGACACCCGCGTTCGCCGCGTCGTCACTTGAGTTCGCTGGAGCTCGCGGAGTTTCTCGCGTACCGAAGGAAAAGCATGTCCTCGTGGGTGAGCGCGTGCCGCAGCGACATCCTGCGCGGCGGCGACGGCGGCCCGTGCGCGATGCGGCCCGCCGGGCCGCCCACCAGCAGCGGAGCGACCGTGAGACACAGCTCGTCGACCAGATCGGCGGCGATCATCGAGCCGAGCAGGCCGGGCCCGCCCTCGCAGAGCAGCTGGGTCGCGCCCCGCTCGTGCAGCAGCCTGATCCCGGCCGGCAGGTCGACCGCGGTGTCACCCGTGGGGATGATTTCGGCGACCTCCCGGATCGCGGAGTCCGGCGCGGCCCGGTGGGTCAGCACGATCGGCCGGATCGGGGCGTCCGAGAAGACCAGCTGTGCCGGGTCCAGGTCGAGGGAACCGGAGACGATCACCATGAGCGGGAACTCGGGCAGGCCGTGCGCGGCCCGCCAGGCCCGCGCGGCAGGGGTCAGCCGTAAGGCGTCGTAGCCTTCGGCGCGGATCGTGCCGGCCGCCACGATCAGGGCGTCGCAGACCATCCGCAGGGTGTCGAAGACCTCCTTGTCGCCGGGGCCCTGCAGGCCGGCGGAGAGGCCGTCGACGGTGACCGCGCCGTCGGCGCTGGCGATGAAGTTGACCCGGAGGTTGGGCCGTCCGCAGCGCGGATAATGGGCGGCCAGCTCGCCGGGATCCAGCTTCACGGGCCGGGCGGGCCGGTGACCGGCGGGACCGGCTCAGGCGCCCGGTGCTGGCAGTCGCACCAGGAGCCGCCCCGGCAGTCGTCGTGCCGCCGCTTTCGGCAGGCATCGCAGATCATGTGCCGACCCTACCCCGTGTTCCGGCGCCGGATCCCCCGAGGACGGCACTGTCCGACACCCGACCGCCACCCGTCCGGCAACAACGCCGGCTCCTACCCTGACGTTGTGATTCCGGATATGAAGCTGCAGCTTGACGGCCGGGACACGGCGGTGCAACGGGTCCGAAACGCCGAGTGTGCAAGGTGTTGACGCAGGACGGCGCCACCGGCCGTCGCGACGGGAGGAGTTACATGTTGCTGCGGGTTCGAGTCACCCTGCCGGACCGTCCCGGCGCCCTGGGCCAGGTCGCGCGCACCCTCGGGGTCGCCGGCGCGGACATCGTCCAGGTGGTGGTGCTGGAACGGCTCGGCGGCCGCGCCGTCGACGACTTCACCGTGGTGTGGCCGGGCGCCAGCCGCGTCGAGCGTCTCCTCGCCGGTCTCGCCGCCATTCCCGGCGTGCAGGTCGACGGCGTGTGGAAGGCGATAGGAGCCCCGGTCAACGGCGGCCACGACGCCGAGCTGCTCGCCCAGGTCGCGGCCAACCCGGTGGACGGCCTGGCCACCCTGGTCGACGCGGTGCCCGGCCTGCTGGCCGCCGACTGGGCCGCCGCCGCCGTGGTGCCGGCCGACTGGGCGGCCCGCAACGGCGCCGGCGGCGGCAGCGAGCCACGGTCGGTCTACGCGAGCTGGCGTGCCCCGTCCCCGCTGCACCTGCCCGAGGTCACCCCGCTGCGGGCCCGCCCGATGGCCGAGCCCGGTGGCGCGCGGTACGCGGTGGCCCCCTTCGGGCGGGCCGGGCTGGTGCTGGTCGTCGCCCGTACCGACGATGACGACCTGCCGGCCGCCGCCTTCCACGTCACCGAGGTGGACCGCATCGCCCAGCTGGTCCGGGCCGCCGCGGTCATCCTCGGCGACCGCCTGGACACCGTCAGCGCGCCCGCCGGGGCCACCCAGATGTGACGCTCATGACCCGATAACCGCAGGTGAAGGCAATGTCCGCGCAACAACGCCGGTGCACTCTGGAAGGCGGAGGAAAGGAGTGCCCCGCATGGCGTTGTGGCGAGTCAGGGCCACGGTCGACGACCGTCCCGGCTATCTGTCGGTGCTGACCGCGAGCCTGGCTCTGCGGTCGGTGAACATTCTGGCCGTCCAGGTGCACACCACCGAGGAGGGCGCGGTCGACGACTTCCTGGTGGACGCGCCGGACGCGCTCACCGAGTCCGACCTGATGGCGGCGGTGGCCAAGGGCCGCGGGCGGGACGCGTTCGTCGCCCGGGCCGAGGCGCAGGGCCTGGCCGACCAGCCGACCCGCAGTCTCGCGCTGGCCGGGCGCCTGGTGCACGAGCCGGATCTCCTCGGCGAGTCCCTGGTCGCCCTGCTCGACGCGACCGACGTGCGCTGGCGCCCGGCGTCCGCGTCCGACGTCGCCGGGTTCCACGGCGGCCGGATGACCCTGATCGACCCGGCCGGCGGCTGCCTGGAGGTTCTCCGGGCGCTGCCGGCCTTCACCCCGGCCGAGTTCGCCCGGGCGCAGGCTCTGGTCGAGGTGGCCGCCTCGGTCCACAGGCTGCACCGGGAGCAGGTTTCCCTGCTGTTGCCGGACGGGACGGAGCTGGTGCTCCGGCCGGCCGTGGCGGACGATCTGGCCGCCGTCCGCGAGATGCACGACGAGTGCTCCCCGGCCACGCTGCGCCGCCGCTACCCCGGCGGCGTCCCGGGTGAGGCCCGGCTGCGCCGCCTGCTGGAGCCGGCCCGCGGGATCACCCTGCTGGCCGTCGCCCCGGGCGGTTCGGTCACCGCGATGGCGACGCTGTCCGTCGAAGGTGACCTGGGTGAGGTCACCCTCCTGGTGGAGGACGGCTGGCAGCGCCGCGGTCTGGGCACCGCCCTGCTGCGCCGGTTGCACGGGCACGCGGCGAGGACCGGCCTCGCGGCCGTGGTGGCGCACACCGCGGGCGACGACGTGGCGATGCTGCGCACCCTGCGGCGGCTCGGAGCGGAGACCTTCGAGCGCGACGGGGCGCTGGTCAGCGCCACCCTTCCGGTCGCCGACCGGGCCCCCGCGACCTGAGGTCAGCCCCGCCGGAGGCCGTGCTCCACACACGTGGCCGTCCATCCGGTGGGGACGACCTGCACCTTCATCCGGCGCCGGCACTCCGGGCAGAAACGCGGCGGCTCCAGCAGGCGGGCCGCCGCACAGCCCGCGTGGTCGGCGTCGGCGGCCGGCAGACCGCACCGGTCGCAGAACATCAGAAAGTCGCCGACAGGGACTTGACCGGCATCTTCAGGTCGGCAAGCAGCTCCAGGTCGGCGGTCGCCGGGCGGCCCAGTGTGGTCAGGTAGTTGCCGACGATCACCGCGTTGATGCCGCCGAGCAGGCCGTCCCGGGTGCCCAGGTCGCCGAGGGTGATCTCGCGGCCTCCGGCGTACCGGAGAATGGTCCTGGGCATCGCCAACCGGAAGGCGGCGATGGCGCGCAGCGCGTCCTTGCCCTCCACCACCGGCCGGTCGCCGAGCGGGGTGCCGGGCCGCGGGTTCAGGAAGTTCAACGGGACCTCGTGCGGGTCCAGCTCGGCGAGCTGGGCGGCGAACTCGGCCCGCTGCTCGACGGTCTCGCCGAGCCCGAGGATGCCACCGCAGCAGACCTCCATGCCGGACTCGCGAACCATTTTCAGCGTCTCCCACCGCTCCTCCCACGAATGGGTGGTCACCACGTTGGGGAAGTAGGACCGGCAGGTCTCCAGATTGTGGTTGTAGCGGTGCACGCCCATGTCCACCAGCTCGTCCACCTGCTCCTGGCTGAGCATGCCGAGGCTCGCGGCGACCTGGATGTCGACCGCCTCCTTGATGGCCGCGACGCCGGCCCGCATCTGCTCCATGAGCCGCTTGTCCGGACCGCGGACGGCGGCCACGATGCAGAACTCCGTGGCGCCCGTCGCGGCGGTCTGCCTGGCGGCCTCCACCAGGGACGGAATGTCCAGCCAGACGGCCCGGACCGGGGACGCGAACAGGCCGGACTGCGAGCAGAAGTGACAGTCCTCGGGGCAGCCGCCGGTCTTCAGCGAGACGATTCCCTCGACCTCGACCTCGGGGCCACACCACTTCATCCGGACGTCGTGGGCAAGCTGGAGCAACTCCGGCAGGGCCTCGTCGGGCAGGCGAAGAATCTCCAGAATGTCCGCCTCGGCCAGGCCGTCACCTTCGTCGAGCACCCGGGCCCCGGCCCGGTCGAGGATCTCAGACATGCCCGTACCCTACAGAGTTCACAGGCCGGTAGGACTGTCGGCGCTGGGTGGTAGTTTCCCATTCTCGTGATCAATGGGGGTGTTTTGGCGGACTGGTTGGAGGCGCTGGACAGCCTGGCCCGTGAGCGGGCCAAGGTGGGGCTCACCCGTCAGTTGCGGCCGCGGGCCGCCGGCGACACCGTCGTCGATCTGGCCGGCAACGACTATCTCGGCCTCTCCGCCCACCCCCGGGTGATCGCCGCGGCACGGCAGGCCCTTGAGGAGTACGGCCTGGGCGCCACCGGCTCCCGGCTGGTCCGTGGCTCCACCGGCCCGCACGCCGACCTCGAGGAGGCGCTGGCCACGTGGCTGGGCGCCGGGTCCACGCTGGTCTTCTCCTCCGGCTACCTGGCGAACCTGGCCGTGGTCCGGGCCGTCGGCGCGGTCTGCGACCTGGTGGTGTCCGACGCGTTCAACCACGCCTCCCTGATCGACGGCTGCCGGATCTCGGGTCTCCCGGTGCGGGTGTCGCCGCACAACGACCCGGCCGCGGTCGCCGCGATCCTGCGGGCGCATCCGGGCCGGGCCGCCGTGGTGACCGAGTCGGTCTTCTCGGTCGACGGTGACCTGGCCCCGCTCGCCGCCCTGCACGAGGTGACCGCGGCGCACGGGGCGCTGCTGATCGTCGACGACGCGCACGCGCTCGGCCTGCTCGGGCCGGCCGGCGCGGGCGGGGTGGCCGCGGCCGGGCTGGCCGGGCTGCCCGACGTGATCGTCACCGCGACACTGTCCAAATCGCTCGGCGGCGCCGGCGGCGTGGTGGCCGGGCCGGCGGCGTTCGTCCGCCATCTGATCGACACGGGCCGCAGCTTCATCTACGACACCGCGCCGCCTCCGGCCGTGGTCGCCGGGGTGCTGGCCGCCGTCGCCGTCGCGCGGGAGGCTGACGACCGGCGCGCGGTGCTGTTCGAGCGCGGCGCCCGGATCGCCGAGCGGCTCCGGGCGGCGGGGCTGCCCGCCCGCGACCCGGCGGCCGGCGTGCTCTCGGTGCCGGCGCCGGGGCCGGAGGCCGCCGTGGCCTGGGCCGCGGACTGCCGGGACCGCGGGGTGGCGGTCGGCTGCTTCCGCCCACCGTCGACACCGGACGGCAGCTCGCGCCTGCGGCTGACCGTGAACGCGGGCGTCCCCGAGGCGGATTTCGCCCGAGCCCTGACCGTGATCCTGGAGTGCGCGCCATGACCGCCGACCCCCCTCAGGCGACCCGTCGTCCCACCCACCTCTCGCTGGTTCCGCCGCACCGTGGAGGTGGACACGGTCTGCCGCTCGCCGCCGGGCCGGCCCGCAGGCCCCCCGGCGGGTTGCCAGCTCACGGTGGTGGGCGCGCTCCGGGCGTACCGTCTCCGGTGGTGACCGCGACCCCGGCCGAACCCGCCGCCGAGCCGGAGGCCGGGCTTCGCACCGGGCCGGCGAAGCCGGAGACCGGCCGGCCGGCAGAGACGCCTGAGACGAAGGCCACAGTGGCCGAGCCGGCCCGGTCGAGCCGGGCCGACAGCGACGAGTGGCGCGGCATCGTGCTGGTCACCGGCACCGACACCGGGGTGGGCAAGACCATCTCCACCGCCGCGATGGCGGCCGCCGCGCAGGCCGCCGGTCTCCGCGTCGCCGTGATCAAACCCGGTCAGACCGGCATCTCCACCGGCATGCCCACCGACACCGAGGTGATCAACCGCCTGGCCGGCCCGGAGACCGTGCGCACCCTGGCGGAGTACCCGGAACCGCTCGCCCCGCTGGCCGCCGCCAAGGTGGCCGGCCTGCCGCCGCTGGACCTGTTCGACGTGGTCGACGCGATCCGCGCGGAGGCCGAGAAACACGACCTGGTGCTGGTCGAAGGCGCCGGCGGCCTGCTCGTGCCGATGGGCGTGCGCCCGTCCGGTGACGCGTGGACGTTCGCCGACCTGGCCACCACGCTGGGCGCCGGGACGATCGTGGTGGCCCGCGCCGGCCTCGGCACGCTGAACCACACGGCGCTCACCCTGGAGGCGCTGAGCCGTCGCGGCGTCCCGGCCCGGGTGGTCCTCGGCGCCTGGCCCGCCGAGCCCGAGCTGGTCCACTGGGCCAACCTGGGCGAGCTGGTCCCGCACCTGGTGGGCGCCCTGCCGGCGGGCGCCGGATCGATGGATCCCGGGGTGTTCCGCCGGTCCGCGCCCGGCTGGCTCACACCGGCGCTGTACGGCGTTCTGGACAACTGGCGCGTCTGGGCGGAAGAGGCGGGCTGACCGGACACCCGGCACAATTGCTGTCTGGGGAGGTGTTTCGCATGCACACTGGCCGGGTGGCATTCACCTTGACGATCGACTGCGGCGGCGGCGGGATCAAGGGCTCGGTCCTCGACGAGGCCGGGACCATGCGGGCACATCCGATCCGGGTGCCCACGCCCTACCCCCTCCCACCCGACCTGTTCGTCAAGACGCTCGTCAATCTGGGCGAGCAGCTGCCGAACGCGGACCGGGTCACGGTCGGGATGCCCGGGATGATCCGGCACGGTGTGGTGGTGGCGACCCCGCACTACGTGACCCGCAGCGGCCCGCGGACCCGGGTCGACCCGGATCTGGTGGAGGCGTGGCGCGGGTTCGACGCGCGGACCGCCCTGGCCGAGGCGTTCGGGCTGCCCACGCTGGTGCTCAACGACGCCGAGGTGCACGGCTGCGGCGTCGTCGCGGGCACCGGCTGCGAGCTGGTCCTGACCCTCGGCACCGGGCTCGGCTGCGCCCTCTTCGACGGCGGTGAGCTGGCCCCGCACCTGGAGATGTCACAGGCCCCGGTGCGCTGGGGGATGTCCTATGACACCTACATCGGGGAGCACGAGCGCCGCCGCCTCGGCGACGCGCTCTGGTCGCGGCGGGTCCGCAACGTGGTGGAGGGCCTGCGCCCGGTCTTCCTGTGGGACCGGGTCTATCTGGGCGGCGGCAACTCCCGCCTGATCACGCCCACGCAGCTGGCCAAACTGGGTGACGATGTCGTGGTGGTTCCGAACACGGCGGGCATCGTCGGCGGAGTGCGCGCCTGGACCCTGGGCCGGGTCACATGAGCGAGCTTGCGAGCGAATCGGTCAGCTCAGTTCTGAACTCATGCCGACGCCGGAGCGCAGCGGAGGGGGCGGCATGAGCGAGCTTGCGAGCGAATCGGTCAGCTCAGTTCTGAACTCATGCCGACGCCGGAGCGCAGCGGAGGGGGCGGCATGAGCGAGCTTGCGAGCGAATCGGTCAGCTCAGTTCTGAACTCATGCCGACGCCGGAGCGCAGCGGAGGGGGCGGCATGAGGCCGGCCGCGGTGCTGCTCGACTTCGGCGGGGTGCTCGCCGACGCGCCGTTCCGGGCCGACCCGCCCGAGGTGGTGCTGCGCCTCTACAACCTGATCCAGGGCGCGATCTCGCCGGGCCGCATCCAGAAGTCGCTGATCGACGGCGCGGCCGCCTACACCGCCTGGCGTGACGAGGACCAGCCGGACGAGATGCCGCAGCCCGAGGTGTGGGAACGCTTCGTGATCGCCGGCTGGCCGCCGATGGCCCAGGCCCGGGTGCGCGGCGCGATCTCCCGGCTCAGTTACGACTGGGCGTGGCGGGAGGGCTGGGCGCTGCGCCGGGGCATTCCCGAGTTCCTGCTCGCCGCGGTCGACGCGGGCATTCCGCTGGGCGTGGTCAGCAACACCCTGTCCGGGGCGGCGCACCGGGACTTCCTGGCCAAGGCCGGAGTGGGACGCCACTTCGCGGTGCAGATCTACAGCGACGAGGCGGGTGTCCGCAAACCCAACCCCCAGATGATCTGGAACGCCACCGACGCCCTCGGTGTCTCCCCCGCGGCCTGCTGGTTCGTCGGCGACAGCCGCCGGCGCGACATCGCCTGCGCCCGCCGGGCCGACATCGGCACCGCCATCCTGATGCCGTCCGGCCGCGCCGACACCGGCGGCGACCATCCCGAGCCGGACGTCACGGTCACCGACGGGCTCGCGCTGCGCGATCTTCTTTTCTCGGTACGCGACTGAGCGGTGCCGTCCGTCGCGGCGGGCCGCCGGGCGTCACTCCCGGCCGTCCCCGGCCGCCGGCTCATGAGATCCCCGGGGCCTCCCACGGTGCTATGTGGTGACCTGCCAGACGGTGGTGCGGCGGATCGGGACGCTCTCCAGGTCCTCGACGACCGGCACGTCGTACTCGGCCCGGCGGATCAGCCCCTCCGGCAGGTAGGCGCGGCCCGGATCGCCGACCAGGACCAGGGAGCCGCGGCCGGCGGCACGGCGCAGGAACGGCAGGACACGGCCGGTCATCTCCCGGCTGTAGAAGACGTCACCGGCCAGGACCACACCGTACCGGTCGTCGCTGTCCAGCAGGTCGGCCTCCACACAGTCCACCGGCACGCCGTTGGCGTCGGCGTTCGCCCGGGCGGCGGCCAGCGACAGCGGATCGATGTCGTTGGCGACGACCGGGCGTGCCCCGGCCTTCGCGGCGGCCACCGCCACCAGGCCGGAGCCGGTGGCCAGGTCGAGGACGCTGCGGCCGGAGACCAGATCGGGCTCGTCCAGGATGTGCCGGGCCAGCGCCTGCCCGCCGGCCCAGGCGAACGCCCAGAACGGCGGCGGCTGCGCCTCGCCGGCCGCCTCGGTCGCCTCCCAGAGGGCGATCGAGTCCTCGGCCTGATGCAGCAACACCTCGGGGACGAACGGGACCGGCGCCAGAACCGTGTGGGCGTGGACGAACTCCAGAAGCACCACCCGATTGTGCCGTTGCCGCTCAGAGGCGCGGCGACCGGGCCGATCAGGACAGGGGAGATCGTCGGAGGGAGCGGGATGCCGACACGGTGGCCGGCCACCATCTTCGGCGCCTGGATGGTGGTGCTCGCCGTGGCCTTCGGGCTGCAACCGGGTCTGCAGGCTCCGCTCCGGTTGATCGCCGGGATCTCCGCGGTGGTGGCGCTGACCCTCGGCATCCGGCGCAGCCGGCCCGACGACGTACGCCCGTGGTGGGTCCTGGCCGCCGCCGTCGTCCTGTCCGCGGCCGGTGGCGCCGCGGCCTCCGCCCCGTCCTGGATCACCAACTGGCTGGCCTGGCTGGAATCGGCCGGGATCGCGCTGCTGCTGGTCGGCTACACGACCCTTGCGGTGGCGCTGGCCGGGTTCGTGGCCCGGCGGACCAGTTCGTCACGGGACTGGGCCGGGCTGCTCGACGCGCTCACCGTCACCTCCGGGGTGGCGCTGCTGATCTGGACGTTCGTGGTCGGGCCGCGGCTGGAGGGCGCGGCCGCGACCGGCTGGACCGAGATCGCCATGCCGGTCGCCGACCTGCTCTGCCTCGGCCTGCTGGTCCGGTTGGCGACCATGCCGGGCCGGCTGGTCGCGCCCGGCTATCTGCTGGGCGCCGGGGTGGTGGCGCTGCTCGCCGCCGACGTGGGCCGGGCCTCCGGTCTCGGGCACCTGGCGTTGTGCGCGGCGGCCGGGCTGGCGGCGCTCATCCCGTCGATGGCCGAGCTGACCCGCCCGGCCGAGGCACCGCCCGCCGAGACCAGTCATGCCCGGCTGGCCCTGCTCGGGGTGGCCGCCATGGTGGCGCCGACGGTGCTGCTGACGAAGATGTTCCGGGACGGTCAGTTCGCCGGCCTGACCGTGGTGGCCGCGCTGAGCACGCTGATGGTGGCGCTGGTGCTGGCCCGGATGGCCGGGATCATGGCGAGCCACCGGCAGGCCATGTCCCGGGAGCGGGCGCTGCGGGAGGCGTCCGCCGCTCTGGTGTCGGCCGCCGAAGCCGAGGCGGTCGGCCTGGCCGTACGCACCGCCGTGGCCCAGTTGATCCCCGGTGACGTGCCGCACGGGGTGGTGCTGGCGATCGCGATCGCGCAGGCCGAGCCGCAGTCGCCGGAGGCGGTGGCGCAGGCCGCCGTGGACCGGGCCACCGGCACCGCCGCCCGCCTGGTCACCACCCGGGACGTGGACTGGGCGGTGGCGGTACGCCTCACCCAGTTCACCAAGACGCTGCGCTGCCCCATGGTGCTCAAGGACCGGCCGGCCGGTGATCCGCTGGTCGGCGTCCTGCACGTGGGCGCCCCCACCTGGGCGCTGCTGGAGTTGCAGCGGTCGGTGGAGGTGCTGGCCGGGCAGGTGGCGCTGGCCCTGGAACGGATCGCTCTGGGTCAGGAGGTGACCCGGCAGAACAGCGAGACCTACTTCCGGACCCTGATCCAGAACACCGCCGACGTGATCACGATCGTCGACGAGCAGAACCTGATCCGGTACGCCAGCCCGTCCGCGGTCGGCGTCTTCGGCGGCGACCCGACCGGCCATCCGCTGCCTGAGGTGATCCATCCGGGCGAGCGCGGCCGCCTGGACGACGTGCTGGCTGCGGTCCGGGGCGGTCACCGGCTGGACCAGCAGCTGGACTTCCGGGCGCGGGGCAACCGGCGTACCGAGGTGCTGCTGGAGCTGCACTGCCGGGATCTGCGGGCGGAGCCGACGGTGTCCGGGCTGGTCATCACCATGCGGGACGTCACCGAGCAGCGTCGCCTCCAGAACGAGCTGACCCATCAGGCCTTCCACGACGCGATGACCGGACTCGCGAACCGGGTGCTGTTCAACGACCGGCTGCGGCACGCGGCCGCCCGCAGCGCCCGCGACGGCTCGGTGATCGGCGTGCTCTTCATCGACCTGGACGACTTCAAGATCGTGAACGACACTCTGGGGCACGCGATCGGCGACCAGCTCCTCATCGCGGTGGCCCACCGCATCGCCGGGGCGCTCCGGGCCGACGACACGGCCGCCCGGCTCGGCGGCGACGAGTTCGCGGCCCTCGTGGAGAACGTCAACGACCCCGGCGCCGTCGAGGAGACCGCCAACCGGATCTTCACGGCCCTCGCCGAGCCGATCATCACCGACGCCAAACCGCTGTACGCGGCCGCCAGCATCGGCATCACCACCACCCCCGAAGGCAGCGACGCCGACGAACTGCTGCGCCAGGCCGACCTGGCCCTGTACGTGGCCAAAGGCGCCGGCAAGAACCAGTGGCGCCGCTACCAGGCACATCTGCACGACGAGATGGTGGAACGTCTCGAACTGCGGTCGGCCCTCGACCACGCCGTCAACGAAGGCCACTTCCTGCTCCACTACCAGCCGATCGTGGACCTGCCCAGCGGCGCGGCCGTCGGCTTCGAGGCGCTGGTCCGCTGGCACCACCCGAAACGCGGGGTCATCACACCCGACCAGTTCATCGAGGTCGCCGAGGAGAGCGGGCTGATCGTGCCGATGGGCCGCTGGGTCCTGGAGGAGGCCCTGCGCACCGTCGCCGAGTGGCGCCGCATCCTCCCACCCGGCCAGGTCCCGTACGTCAGCGTCAACGTCTCCGTCCGCCAGTTCCGCGAATCCGGCTTCGTCGACCAGGTCCGAACCGCGCTCGCCCACACCAGGGTTCCGCCGCACGGCCTGATGCTGGAGATCACCGAAAGCCTGCTGGTGAAAGACGACGAACGCATCTGGACCGACCTGGGCGCCCTCCGCGAGATGGGCATCCGTATCGCCATCGACGACTTCGGCACCGGCTACTCGTCACTCGGCTACCTTCGCCAGCGCCCCATCGACGTCATCAAGATCGACAAGATGTTCATCGACGACATGATCACCAGCCCGCAACCGATGGCCCTGGTCAGCGGCATCGTCAGCCTCGCCCAGTCACTCGGCCTCACCGTCATCGCCGAAGGCATCGAAAGCCCCACCCACCGGGACTTCCTCATCCGCCTGGGCTGTCCCCTCGGCCAGGGCTTCCTCTTCTCCAGCCCTCTCGGTCCCACCGAAGTCCTCGCATGGATGCGCAGCGCCGCGTGAGCTCTGCCAACTGGCTTCGCTTCGCTCCGCGGCAAAACGCCTTGTTCACCGGTGTCGAGGCAGGTGATTTCCC